>JBHPGW010000004.1:0-80936 GCA_042569785.1 Planctomycetota bacterium
ATAGCCTTAAGGAGATCAGGGAAACCGCAGATGCCAATTTTGCGGTGATAGAAAGTAGCTTTAGTGCATCTGACAGTGTTCCGGCAGACTGGCCTAAGCCTTATCCGCCGGGCGGCTTTCAGATGCGCGGCCCGTTCGGTTTTTATAGGAATTACAAGATACTGGAATTGAGCGGGAAAGGCACGGAATTATTTGATATCGATCGTGGTGTAATTAAAAGTTATAATCACCAATATAAGATGAAGTTAAGCGCGTCGCTTATGATACCGCTGTCAGATATAAATCCGAGGATAACTATAACGCAAAAACATTCAATGCAATTGCTGAAATGATCGAGGTGGCGAGTTTTGGAACGTGAAAATCTATGGGCTCCGTGGCGTATCAAGTATATTCAGGGTCTGGGCGAAAAACACGAATGCTTTATTTGCTATGACCTGAACAATTCGGGCGATGACGATGAGAATCTGGTTTTGTGGCGCAGCGGTTGTTGTGTTGTGATACTGAATCGGTATCCGTATAATAATGGGCACTTGTTGATAGCACCGGTTCGACATATAGGCGATCTTGAGCAGGCGAGCGATGAGGAGATGCTTGAACTGACTAAGCTTGTCCGGGAATCTCAGAAGGCTCTTTCGCTGGCGATCAATCCTGATGGATTTAATGTTGGTATGAACCTTGGTCGATGCGCCGGGGCCGGGTTACCGGGACATTTGCATATTCATGTGGTTCCTCGGTGGAACGGTGATACTAACTTTATGAGTGTCTGCGGTGACACTGACGTGATAAGTCAAAGTCTGGCTGAACTTCTTGAAGCATTGAAGCAGGTCAGTAGTGAACATGGTCTGCCCAAACTCTAAAAAAACAGAAAACTTTTTTACCACGAATTAACACGAATTTTCACGAATAAGAATAGTGCATATCAAATGGAATTAGCGGATTTTGGAGTAGTTGAGAGGTCGAGCCGAGGACGGGCGCTCTTTGAGAAGCCTCACCGGTACCGAACCGGATTCGAGCGTGATCGTGATCGAATAATTCATTGCGAGGCGTTTCGGCGGCTTGAGGGGAAAACGCAGGTCTTCATGTACGGGATCAACGACAACTACCGCAATCGGCTTACGCATAGTATCGAGGTCGCACAGATCGGCAGGACGGTTGCGAAGGGGCTTAATGTGAATGAGAGCTTGACGGAAGCGATATGTCTGGCTCACGACTTAGGGCATTCACCTTTTGGGCATACCGGCGAAAGTGTTTTGAATGATCTGATGGCAGAGCATGGCGGGTTCGAGCATAACCGTCAGAGTTTGCGTATTGTCGATCTGCTGGAACATCCGTATCCGGATTTTGTCGGGCTTAACCTTATGTATGAAACGAGGCTTGGTCTGGCGAAACATAGAAGTCCGTATGATGATCCTGCCGGCGGTGGTTTTAGTGAGAAAAATTGTTCGATGGAGGGGCAGATCGCTGATGTTGCGGATCGGATCGCTTATAATTGTCATGATCTTGAAGATGGGATGCGGGCTGGGGTTCTTAGCGGTGAGCAGTTAAAAGGGGTCGCGTTTTTTGATCTGGCTCAGGAAAGGGTGCACGCCTCGCGGATAGCCGGCGGGACCATGGCTATGACGAGAACAGCAAAGGCGATAATCGATATGCTTGTGAGCGATGTGATCGATACGAGCAGAAAACAAATCAGCGATGCGAGCGTAAAGAGCGTTGGTGATGTTTATGCGGCGGAGATAGTTCTGGTTGGTCTTTCGGGTGAAGTTGAAAGTAGACTTGTCGAGTTGGAGAAGTTTTTGTTGGATAAGTTTTATCTGTCAGAGGCAGTGACTTCGAGTACTGGAAAGGCTGGCGGCTGGCTTGAAGAGCTTTTTGGCAAATACTGCGAAAGTCCCGAATTGATGCCTTGTTATTTTTGTGAGCTTGTCGAAGAGCAGGGATTGGAGCGGAGTGTTTGTGACTATGTTGCGGGGATGACAGATAGATTTTGCTTGAAAGTGTTGGGGATAGATGGTACGACAAAAATAAAAAATTAAATTACCCCCAAGCAGGCTTGGGGGCTAAACTAACCCCCTGCAGTGCAGGGGGCTAACAAAATGGTGGAGATTTTCATGAAGAGATTGTTTTTGTCTTGTTTTGGTTTGGGGTGGCTGCCTATCGCTCCTGGGACGTGGGGTTCGGTTCCTGTGGCTGGGATATTTGTGCTGTTAGCTTATCTGGACGCTTCGGCGGTTATGGTATCGATTGTGATGGGTGTGTGCGTGGTGGTTGGTTCTGTTGTCTGCGTTTGGTTGGCGGATGCTTCGATAGAGGCTTGCGGGAAAAAGGATCCGGGTGAGGTTGTGGTTGACGAATTCGCAGGGCAGTCGGTGACGTTTATCGCGGCAGGGTTTATTACGGGGATGCCGTTTTTGATCGTCGCGGCGGCTGGGTTTTTATTTTTTAGGTTGTTTGATATTGTCAAGCCGTGGCCGGTGAAGAGTTTGGAAAAGCTGCCTCGAGGTTGGGGTATCTTAGCTGACGATCTGATGGCGGGAGTGTATGCCGGTGTTCTTTTGCATTGCGCCTGTTATTTGTATAAGGGATATTACCTGGCTCAGGACACAACAATTTAAAGGATCGCTGTGGAATATTCGGTTGAGATAATTCGGAAGTTGGAGGCGAGGTTTGAGTCTGCTCGGCTGTATCGTCCGATGCGGTTTGAGCATTATGAGGTTGGCAGTGATTTGGTCTATAATGCAGAGTCGGTGGTGGGCGGCGGTACGGGTAAGGTTCGGGTAGTGGTGGAGAAATTTGTCGGTGGTGGATTCGCTGGGCAGGTTTATCGAGTGAGGGTCGTTGGGATCGAAGGCGGGCCTATAGATGGGCTTAGGGTCGATGGTATTTACGCGATCAAGATATTGATCCCGCCATCGCGGTTTTCGCTTTTGTTTCGCAATCTGGTTTACTGGGTGGGTTTTCAGGGGCCTTTCCAGCTTCAGGTTAATCCTGTTGCGGCAAAATCGGGTGCGCTTTGGCAGAAGTTTATTCGGCGTGCGGCTAAGATACGGTTCGGTGAAGAGGAAGCGGTGGTAGATATTTACGCGACATTTGTCGATGAGACGCTCGGCGCGTGCGGGGAGTTTAGTGAGTGGATCGATGGGCGAACGTGGCGGCTGGAAGTCGATGAGAATACCGATACGCTCAAGCGCTGGAAAAAAGGTAAAACAGTTGACGCGGAAAGGCTCGGTTCGCCGGAATACCGGACTAAGCGTGAGTTTATGGCTGAGTTCGTTCGGCTGCTGCACGATATGGGCGGGCATGAATTTGCGAGGCAGTATGAATGGTCGACTTGTAAGAGTCAGCCTAACTGTTTGAAGAGGAAGGATACGGAGGGTGACCCGTCAGGTGGTTTGACGGCGGTTGATTTTCGGGCGGGGTTGGCGCTTTTGCCGTTTTTGCCTATGAGTCCGGGTGACTTTAAGCTTATCGGTAAGGGGATCTGCCGGGGGTCACTGGTTCAGTTCGATCGGGGGGATATAGGCCAGCTGGAAGAATTTGTCAATTCGCATGATGATGAGTTCGGCGATATGTATCCGATGCTGGAAGAGTTGAAAAGGTGTGAAGAAATTTATCGCAATTCGGTTCCTGATGTTACGCATAACCATGTTCGGCTGCTTTACAGCGGTAAATTGTGGTCGACTATGCTCGATAGTGCGGTGAGAGGGTGGAAGGTTCGCAATATTGTCGGGGACAAGGCTGGTGAGAAGATCGGGAGTTATCGATTTTTGACGCTTTTGTTCTGGTTGATCGGTTTGGTGCCTTTACTTGGTGGTTTCTGCCGAAAGTTATGGGCTCGGGGTGATTGGCGAAAGCATTATTTTTCTATGGTGAGAAGTTATGATTATCTTAAGCGATCGATCAGGGGGAAAGTTGCTGAGAAGGTAATCTCGTGGTACAGGAGCGGTCGAGTTGGTGCTGAGCAGGCGATCAAGTTGGCGGAGAAGCCCTGGAAGTTTTTCAGTCAGGTGCCTTTATCAATTATGCCGGCTGGTTTGCATCGTTTTGCGGCTGATACTGAATTTCGTAATGCCAAGTTAGCGTATATTTTTGTTCGGCCTGTGAAGTTGTATTTTAATTCTCATCTTCGTGAGCAGTGGCTGCGGGATATGGTGACAGAAGGCAGGAAAAAACATATCCTTAGCGATGAAGATGCTGAGACAATCCTTTCGCAGTCTGGTGAGCGTTATATTCAGCGGTATCTTGTTAGTCTTGTGGTTCATTTTATGACGGTTCCGGTGACTCAGATAGTTTCTATACTGCATACGTGGATATGGAACGTGAACCATCCGGAAGCTACCGGGGCTGAACGTACGGCAATTTCGCTGGCGATATTGGGGATATATCAGATCATTCCGATCTCGCCGGGTTCATTTTGCAGAGGGCTTTATACAACGTGTCTGTCGATATACGATCGCAACTTCAAGGATTATAATATTGCGCTGTTTTTGAGCTATTTCAAATACATAGGCTATCTGGCGTTTCCGATCCAGATGAGCTATCATTATCCCGCGATGTCGCGGTTTATGGCGGCGCACTGGGCGACTGAGGCGGTGCATATTGTTCCGGTATTCGGTGAGCGGGGGGCTCTTTTGGAGCATGGTGTGTTTAGTTTGTTTTATAATCTTGCGTTGACTATCCGGCGGCGGATGCGTAAACGAGCTGAGTTTCGCGCTACGCTTGAGGAACGATATTGGCATGTTGGTTTCTATGCGGCGGCTGGTATATTTGTGTTTATGTTGGCGGATATGTTTTGCCTTGCTCGATATTCTCAGCTTTACGGTTTGAGAGATATTTGGCTTGTCGCGGCGGTAGTTCCTATAGTCTGCGGGGTTAGGGTCACCTGCGGAGCGGGCGGGGCGGTGTTCTGGAAGAGGTTCGTTTCAGCGACTGTGTGCGGGGTTATCATCGGTCTGGGGTATACGCTATTTTCGGCGATAATGGTCGCAAGCGGTCGAACGGCGGATTATAGTATCATGGTAGAGGGTGTGTGGCGGATGTTTGTTTTTGCGGTCTTAGCGACTATTGGGGCGATTGTAACTGAATTGAAGCTTGGGGAGTCTAAATTAAAATTGGGCGATTAATTTTCGTTTTTATCCCGTCGCTTGCGCTCAGGGCTTGTTTTGGGGGTGTTGGGCAAATGTTGGACGGTGTTTTTTGCCGTAAAAACCCCCTGCAGTGCAGGGGGCTAAAAATTTGAATTATCCGGCAAATTTACATTGGGGGCTTGTAAAGTTAATCGTTTTATGCGAGAATCTTTTGTTTTGCCGAAAGCGGTTTGAATCGAGTTTTGGAGAGTGAATTAAAAATGACACATGGTTACGGGTCACTTTGTGACGATTTTTATGTAGATATGTATGTGAATACCGAGCTGGACCTTCCGGCCAGCAGGGATACGATACTTAGTTTTTTTGAGCGTGTTCAAAAGCAGTATCCGTCGATGGGTAACTTTTATCGCGGGGATAATAACGAGTATTGCCTGGAAGAAGATCGCAGCAGTGGTCAGTATCGCTGGGTCTCTCTGGAAGTTGACCGGATATATTCGGGGATGGTAAACCCAAGAGTACTGGAAGATGCATACGAACAGGATCGGCTGATACTGGAGATCATGCCTTATATGCTCAGCGTGAATCATCTTGATATCGATTCGCTCGACGTTAGTTTTACGATGGATTTCGAGTATTCGGGCAGTCATGACGAGGTTATAGCTGAGGCCTTGTTCGCATCGACGGCGTTTGGCTGTTTTGGCGATGTATCCGGTGCCAAGGCGATCGGATTTTCGCCGGCGGTGATAATATCACTGTCCGATGACAACCGCAGACAGGCGCGGATAAGTGTCGAATCGAAGACGAGCGTTTATGAGCCTGACAAGCGTAAGAAAAGAAACGATGAGTCGATAAGTTTATCTTTTACGATCCGTCAATATCCGGGGACCAGCGGTGTCTTTGATGCGCGTAAGTCGTTCGATCAGCAGTGCCAGCTTCTCGAAGAACTTATGGCAGAAAAGATAGTACCGAATTTCGTTGGGCCTTTAACGGATGTGATAGCGCAAAAAAAGTTATCTTAATCTTTAGGGAGGATATTAATATGGCGATCGAAGCACCTGTAAGTAAATTCAGAAAGAACAATCTTAAGATATATATGGTTTTTGCCCTGGGTCTTTTGGCTTGGTGTGTTTATGACGGGTATTTTAATGAGAAGTGGATAGAAGAGCACAGAAACGAAGACGGCAGCCCGAAAACCTATCTGACGGTAAACAGAAGAGCTCCTTATTTGTTCGTGCCGCTTATCGGGTATTTTGTGATAAGTTTTTTTGTTATCAAGAACAAAAAAATTGTCGCAGATGAAAACGAGCTTGTTATAAGTAACAATTTTAAGATTTCGTATGATTCAATACAGGCGATTGACAAGACGCTGTTCGAGAAGAAGGGGAAGTTCAGTATTATTTACAATGATCAAGATGGCAGAGAAGTTAGCTATAAGTTGAGCGACAGGAGATATGATAATTTATCGGCGGTTCTCGAACATATAACGGCGAAGATATCATAAAAGAGCAAAAGGAACTGAGCAAAATGAATAGATGTGTTACCGGATTACAGTGGGGCGATGAAGGCAAAGGTAAAGTTGTGGATGTCTTCGCTGAGAACAGTGACATCGTGGTCAGGTACAGCGGCGGTGCCAATGCTGGGCATACGGTCGTTATAGGTGATACGAAATTCGCATTGCATCTTTTGCCGAGCGGTTCGGTTCGGACGGATACCATTTGCGTGATCGGTAACGGTGTAGTGCTTGATCCTGGTGGTGTGATAGAAGAGATAGATAACCTTGCACAGCAGGGTATCCGGATGGGTGGACGATTGTTTATAAGTGAAAACGCGCACGTTGTGCTGGACTATCATAAGGCCGAAGACCAGTTGCGTGAAGAGTCACTTGGTAAAGCTAAGATCGGTACGACGATCCGTGGTATCGGGCCTTGTTATGCGGATAAGATCGGCAGGAGCTATGCGGTTCGTATGGCTGACCTGCTGGATATTGAAAGCCTTAGAGGAAAGCTGGGATTTATCGCGGCGTATAAGAATAAGGTTTTTTCGGCGCTTTACAATGCGGAGCCAATCGATGCCGATCAACTATTTGAAAAGTGTAAGGTCTATGCGGATAAGCTTAATGGTTTTACGGCAGATACAACCGAGTATCTGCATCGATCGATAGGTCAGGGTAAATCGATATTATTTGAGGGTGCTCAGGGCGCGTTGCTGGATCTGGATCACGGGACATTTCCATTTGTGACCAGCTCTAATGCCAGTTCGCTGGGTATGCCGGCCGGGTGTGGAGTACCGGCAAAAATGGTGGATAAATTTATCGGTGTTGTCAAGGCGTATATGACGAGGGTCGGAGCTGGGCCATTTCCAGCTGAGCAGGATAACGAGATCGGTCAATATATCCGTGACAGGGGCAACGAATACGGTACTACGACTGGCAGGCCACGGCGGTGTGGATGGTTCGATGCTGTCGCGGTTGCGTATACGGCTGCTATCGGGTCGATCGATGAGATCGCTATGATGCATCTTGATACGATGGCTGGACTCGAAGAGATAAAGATTTGCGAGGCGTACGAGATTGACGGTAAAGTGGTGGAGTTTTTCCCCGCGAACGCTGGGAAGCTGGCCAGGGCTAAATGTGTTTATAAAACGGTGCCTGGCTGGAAAGAAGAAATAACCGACGTGAAAGATTTTCGCGATCTGCCGGCGAACGCTCAGAGCTATGTTATGGTGATCGAAGAGCTGGTCAAAAAGCCTGTGACGGTTGTCGGTGTCGGTCCGAAGCGCAGTCAGACTATTTTCAGGTAGTAAAATCCTTTTGGGGAAGGTTTAAATTGCAGCAAAGCTTTGAAGAAAAACGCGCTAAGACGGCTGAGCGATTGGGTATCTCGGCGGAACATATGCCGTGTCATATCGCTATAATTATGGATGGTAACGGTCGGTGGGCTCAAAAACGAATGATGCCTCGGATAATGGGGCATCGTCAGGGCGGTAAGGTTGTCGAAAGAACAGCGCTTGCCGGGGTTGATCTTGGTATCGAATCTTTGACGCTGTACGCATTTAGTACGGAGAACTGGAAGAGGCCCAAGGCTGAGATCGAAGGGCTGATGAAACTTTATACGCAGTATCTGGTGGGTATCCGTGCGATGATGATGAAAAATAATGTCCGTCTGCTGCATCTTGGGCAATTGGATAATCTGCCGGAGGCACTACTCAAAGAATTGAATCAGAGTATGGAAATGACTGCCGGCAACGACGGTATGATATTGGGGCTTGCGTTAAACTACAGCGGACGAAATGAGTTGATCGACGCGGCGAAGAAGATCGCTGCACAGTATAAGGACGGGCAGCTCGAACTTGAAGATATTGACGAAGAGTGTATCCGCGGGAATCTCTATGCTCCGAGTATTGGCGAGCCTGATCTGTTGATACGTACCGCTAATGAAATGAGGGTGAGCAATTTTCTGCTTTGGCAGATATCCTATAGTGAGTTTTATGTTACAGAGACTTTGTGGCCAGACTTTAAAAAGACCGATCTGGAAGAAGCGATCGTGGCATACGCGCAGCGAATCAGGCGATTCGGTGACGTCGTAACGAAGTAAATTTAATTACCCCCAAGCTGGCTTGGGGGCTAAACGAACCCCCTGCAGTGCAGGGGGCTAAAAGTTTAAAGATATCCCCCAATTTTACATTGGGGGGCTCGTCAACCGCGAGCCAAGACCGGGGCTAAATTGAGATTTGGTTAATAACTATTATGCTTAAATATAGATTGATATTTGGTACGTTGATGGTACTTTTTTTTACGGGCGTTATCATTTTTGACGGCTGTGTGGATGGGTCACTAACCTCTTCGCAAGCTATCAACAAAAACGTGCAGGGGACTATTTTTTATATAATCATCGCGCTGCTTGTTGTACCGGCTCAACTGGAGTTTTCGGCTCTTGCGGCTGGTAAAAATTTGAAGATATTTAAGCCGGTCTCTATTATAGCAACGATGCTCTTGGCGGGTTGTTGGTATTGGCCTCAAGTTGTTGCGATTTCGGGTGGTGTCTATCTGGCGGTGCTGTTGGCTTTTACTCTATTCGCGATGTTTTTCTATCAGCATCTGCGTTACGGAAATGAGAATGTGATCGGCAACTGCGGAGTGAATTGTTTTTCGGTTCTTTACCTGGGGCTGTTGAGCGGATTTGTTTTGGCGATTAGGGTCGACTTTGGGGTCTGGGCTCTTCTGATGTTTATTGCTACTATAAAGACATCGGATATTGGTGCTTATACTTTCGGCAGGATCTTTGGTAAGCATAAATTCTCACCTCGGATCAGTCCTGGTAAGACATGGGAAGGTATGGCTGGTGCCGTGGCGAGCGCGATGATAGTAGCTGTTCTTTTCGCGGTTTGTTGTGATGCTATAGATGTTTCATGGTATGCGGCGGTGGCTTTGGGAGTTGTGATGGCGTTTGTCGGTCAGCTTGGCGACCTGGCAGAATCTATGCTGAAAAGAGACGCTGAGAAAAAGGACTCTGCGCAGAGTGTGCCTGGCTTTGGCGGGGTACTGGATGTTATCGATTCGCCTTTGGTCGCGGCACCGGTTGCGTATCTGTTTTTTAAATGGGTCGCGATGAGCAGTTGAGAAAAAACGAAAATGGAAACTACTATACAATTAGATCCGTCCTGCGAGCATGTCGAACTGTTCGGTACTGGCGACAGTTATCTTCGTCTGCTTGTCAAATCTCTGGAAGTGAAGATCACGGTACGGGAAAATAACGTGACCCTCGCCGGCGAGGAAAAAGATGTAAAAGACGCTGTTAAAATTATAGATAAGATGCAAAGATGTGTGATCAGGCAAGGGTCCTTAACTGAAGACGAGGTAAAAAGCTTTATCCGGCAGAAGGATAAATTTCAAGCTGTTCAAAGCGGTCTGGCGATCTCGGTCTATTCGCACAAGAAAGTTATCGAGCCCACTACGCCTGGGCAGAAGCGGTATATCGAAGCAATGCTTAAGAAGGACCTTACGTTTTGTATAGGGCCTGCCGGTACTGGGAAAACCTACCTTGCTGTGGCGGTGGCGGTTTCGATGCTTAAGAAAAAGCAAATTCGCCGGATAATTCTGGCTCGTCCTGCGGTTGAGGCTGGTGAAAAACTCGGTTTTCTGCCGGGCGATCTGCAGGCAAAGGTAAATCCTTATCTTAGGCCGTTATTTGACGCTCTCGAAGATATGATGGATTTTTCGCAGATGAAGAAATTAATAGAGCTGGATGTTATTGAGATCATCCCTCTTGCTTTTATGCGTGGACGAACCCTGAACGAATCGGTTATAATCTGTGACGAGGCTCAGAATACTTCGGCGATGCAGATGCTGATGATGCTGACGCGATTGGGGAACGGCTCGAAAATGATAATAACCGGGGACGTGACTCAGATCGACCTTGCCAAAGAGCAGAAGAGCGGTATGATCGAGGCGATGGAGACGCTGAAGCGAATAAAAGGAATAGGGTTTGTGAAACTAAGCCAGGTTGATATTGTAAGGCATCATCTGGTTCAAAATATCGTCCGTGCTTACAAGAAACAGAAAGACAGAAACGTTTAAGGTGAAACATGTGGTTTTCTAAAAAGAAAAGTCCGCGTCGAAGTCATGTTAGTAAAACAATAACAGATGAACGCTTCGCGTATCTTGGCCGATTAGCAAATACTGATGTACTTTACTCTATTGCTCTGTGGGTCGTCTTTGTTGTGGGGTGTATTTTCATTCTGTCTGGGAAATCGCTGTGGCAGGGGGAGTATCCGAGAGTTTTGTCACTTTCGGTTATAACAATTTTAGTATCAGTCGGGGCTGGGGTATATATCTGTCAGTATCAGGGCAGAATAATTAAGAATCACGCCCGAGCCTCTGCTTTAGTTGGGTTGTTCATTCTGTTACTTGGAATAACCAAGACAGCCGCGGTTCTTTCTGGTAAGGAGTCATTTGCCACCGGAACAACTGTAGCAGCTTCGATCATTTTGACGATCGCATATTACCAGCGGTTCGCACTTGGCATGAGCATTTTTTATGCCGTTTTTGCGTGTTTCGCTACAATACCAATAGCAGGTGTGGAGTTATTTTTAACAATGTCTGCCGGGGCGGTTGTTTGCTGTTTTTCTCTGGGTGAAATTCGTACGAGGATGAAACTTCTGGAAGTTAGTCTTCTTGTTTCAATGACAGTTTTTATCACCTCGTCATCTCTTAGTCTCCTGAGTAAACCTGTCAGCGTGGAAGTCTTTACCGTTGCAGGGTCACATGCCGTTGCTGCCCTTATTGTCGGTCTTTTGATGCAAAGCCTGCTTCCTCTTATCGAGAAGACTTTTCGCATCGCAACGAGTATGACCCTTATCGACCATAGTGACGCCAATCATCCTTTGCTCAAAAGACTGGCGATGGAATCTCCTGGTACATTTAGTCACTCTCTATTGGTCGGCTCCATTGCCGAAGCGGCTGCCGAGGCTATCGGTCGCAACGGACTTTTGTGTCGTGTCGGTGCATACTATCACGATATAGGAAAGATCAACAAGCCGCATTACTTTATCGAAAACGAGGCAGGTTCTGTGAACCGTCATAAAGAACTGTCACCAGCTATGAGCCAGTTGATAATCGTCGGTCATGTCAAGGACGGGATAGAAATGGCTCGTGAATACGGGTTGCCGGCGGTGCTTAGACAATTTATCGAGACCCATCATGGGACAACACTGATCGAATATTTTTACAATGAAGCGAAAAAGAAACAGGACTCAAAACAATCGGCTCCTTCGGAGACGGAATTTAGATATGCCGGCCCCAAGCCCCGAACTAAGGAAGCGGCTATTGTAATGCTTGCAGACACTGTCGAAGGCGCGACGAGAAGCCTTAGTGAAGTGACCCCAACGAGAATCGAGGCAGTTGTACATAATATGGCGATGAAACGTTTGCAGGACGGTCAGTTAGATGAATGTGATATGTCACTTCGCGAACTACACCTGATAGAAAAGAGTATGGTCAAAAGTTTCTCTGCTCATTATCACGGCAGGATCGCGTATCCAACTCCCGCCGACGAGCCGTTGGAAGAGTTAAAGACTGAAGATTAGAGATTATGATAGCTGTACAATTCACGGAAAATTGCGCTGGCCGCGATTTCGATCTGGCAGAGATCGAGAAATTGGTCAAATCTATCTGCGGACGTTTCGATATTGAAAGTGCGGGGATAAATATCGAGCTTATGGGGGATTCTCAAATCCGTGAATTAAACGTGCGTTTTTTGGATCGAGATACAACTACGGATGTTATAAGCTTCGACTTATCCGAGAAAGGGGTGGATAAAGAATCGTTCGATCTGGCGATCAACGCTGAAATGGCAGTTAATCAGGCCGAACTTCGCGGCCACAGCGGCCAGGCCGAGCTGGCGCTTTATGTCACGCACGGCTTACTGCACCATCTGGGATTCAATGACGATACGCCCGCCAACGCCCAAAAAATGCACGAAACTGAAGATGAAATTCTAAAACAATTCGGCTATGGCGTTGTATACGACAAAAGATGCTAACTAAATGAAAGGAAATTTGTGAGTAGTTTCGGGTGGACATTATGTTCGATCCTGGTTTTGACCGGAGCAACGTTTTTTTTATCGGTTAATCTTATCTCGTTGAGATTATTCTCACGTGCGAAATTGCAGGAAGCCTTTAAGTCTATAAATAAGGAAAAGCTGGCCGAGGTATTAGTAGAAAATACGGAAAAATTCATTTTGAGTTGTTCTGTCTATCGACTGATATTGAATATTGTTATTTTACTGTTGATCTCGAAGTTGTTTATTTCGGGCACTGTGGGAGCCTTGGTCCTTATTGATTACGTAACGATCTTTATTATTGGGGCAGTGGTTTTTGTTGTATTTGGGTTGGGAGTTCCCTACACGTGGGCCAGGTACAAATCCGAAATAATCTTAAGCCGAACATACCGGTCGCTTGTTGTGCTTAGCGCTGTTACAGGGCCGATACTGGCATTGCTGAAATTATACGACAAAGTAGTTCGGCGTTTAGCCGGTATAGTTGATAGTACTCCGCAAGAGCAGCAGGAAGAAAAACAGGAAGAGTTCCTTACCGACCTCGAGCAGCAAAAAAACGAAGGAGTGTTCGATGAAGAAGAGCAGGAGATGATCGAAAACGTTCTTGAGCTGAGCGATACGACGGCAGATGAGATAATGACGCCCCGAACCGATATCGTTGCGGTCGAGGTGGATTCGAGCCTGGAGAAGATTCTCGAAACGATCAACGCTGCCGGCCATACCCGCCTGCCGGTTTATGAAGAAAATATCGACAATATTCTCGGGTTTATTTACGCTAAGGACCTGCTGGATCAGATCGGTAAAAGGGGCGAAGACTTTAACCTGCGAGAGAAATTGAGAAAACCTTATTTTGTCCCGGAATCGAAACCGCTGAGAACCCTGCTGCACGAGTTTCAGAATCAGAAACTTCATATCGCGGTGCTGCTGGACGAGTACGGCGGGACCACTGGTATCGTTACTCTTGAGGATATTCTCGAAGAACTCGTTGGGGAAATTGCTGACGAATACGAACAGACACCCGCGGCGCCTATTAAGAAAATAGACTCAACTACGCTCGAAGTCGATGCCAGGACATATGTAGACGATCTGAACGATCAATTTGAATTGCATATTCCCGAAGATGAAGATTACGATACGATAGGCGGATTTGTGTTTTCGCATCTGGGGTATATTCCGAAAAGCGGGATCAGTTTTGATTATGAGGATCTTAAATTTGTTATAATTTCGGCTGAAGCTCGAAAAATAAAACGTATCAAAATTCAAAAAGCCCACGGTCCAAAAACATGCTAAGTAAAGATCAGGCTATTTGCATACGTACGGTAGATTATTCTGAGACGTCTCAAATCGTAACATTGTTCGCACGGTCAACAGGGAAACTTTCGGCTATCGCTAAAGGCTCTAAACGTCCTCGGTCATCTTTTGACGGGCCCTTGGAAATTTTGTCTTTTGGCAATATTGTTTTTTCGTGTAAGGATGAGGCCAGGCTCGCGACGCTTACCGAGTTTCAGCACAAGCCTTTGTATATGTCAGGGCTGGAGCTTTTGACGCTAAATTGCTCGCTGTTTGGGGCCGAACTTGTAAACGCTATGACCGATGAGCATGATCCTCATCCGGAACTGTTCGATAGCTTTGTGCAATTTCTGCGAAACCTTCACGAACAAGAGCCAACTGAGAATAAAGACGCAAAGACCGTTATGCTGCTGATACTTTTTCAATTGAGTTTACTCAAAGAAGTCGGGCTGGGGCCTGTTCTGAACGTATGCAACAACTGTAAGACAGGTAACAGTGCCGCCCGACCGAAGCAAATGTATTTCAGCAGTTCCGCTAACGGTTTGATCTGCAGAGATTGTGAATCTTCCTTTGCCGATACGGTCAGGCTTTCGCCGGAAGCGGCAAAGTGTTTGATCAACCTGCAAACAATTGTCGAGGCGAATACAAATACACTGGAAGAAATCGAAAAGATACTGATAGGGCACTTTACCGAATTGCTTGGACAAGTACCCAAAATGGCAAAATACGTTGGAACATAACGAAATTCGCTTGTGTAAAAGACGTTTTGACTGTAGAATCGGCTGGGTATTAACGACGTTTAAACCGGTGGAAGGGTAAAGTATGGAAATAAAACTGAAGTTTCTCGGAGCGGTGCAAAATGTTACCGGCTCTCGCCACTTTATGCAGACTAACGGTATCAGTGTTCTCGTCGACTGCGGGCTTTACCAGGAACGGGAATTCAGAGACAGAAACTGGGATCCGTTCCCCGTTGAGCCTTCAAAAATAAACGCTGTACTATTAACACATGCACATCTGGACCATTGCGGCCTTCTGCCAAAGCTTGTTCGCGAGGGTTTCAAAGGGAGAATACTCTGCACCAGAGCCACCGCTGAGATAGTAAAGATCATTCTGCTCGATTCGGCCAAGATACAGGTCGAAGACTCCGAGCACAAACGCAAGCGTCACGAGAAACAGGGCAAAAAAGGCCCGTTCCCCTATGAACCTCTTTATACCATCGAAGACGCAGAGGCTTGTTTCCCGCTGTTCGATACGGTCGAATACCGCGAGTCGGTCGATATTGGTGATGGTGTTGAGGCCACTTTCTACGATGCCGGCCATGTGCTGGGCTCATCTATAATAAGGGTAAAGGTTCGCCAGAGTGGTGAGGAAAGGATAATACTTTTCTCAGGCGACATCGGTCGACCCGACAGGCCTATCGTCTGCGACCCGACAGTTTTCGATATGGCTGACTATGTGCTTATCGAGTCTACTTATGGCGACAGGGTTCATCACGATACTGAAGATGTAAAAAAGCTGATCGGCGAAACGATAAACGCGGCCAGAAAAGTGGGTGGTAATATTATCGTCCCCAGCTTCGCACTGGAGCGCTCGCAGGAAGTCCTCTATTACATCAATCAGTTACAGATGGAAAAGACTATAGAACCTATCAAGGTCTTTCTCGACAGCCCGATGGCTTCGAGGATAACAAAAGTTTTCAGCCATCATCCGGAACTGTTCGATGAGCAAATGACCGAATTACTCAACAACCATAATTCCCCCTTCAAACTGCCCGGTCTGGAGATGGCAGGCACAGCAAAAGAGTCGATGGCAATTAATAACGCCAGGGGTTCGGTAATGGTGATCGCAGGCTCAGGAATGTGCACCGGCGGCAGGATCAAATATCACCTTGTAAATAACATCTCTGACCCGAAGAACACAATAATGTTCGTAGGCTATCAGGCAAACGGAACGCTGGGCAGAAGCCTGGTCGACGGAGCAAAAAAGGTTCGCATACTTGGCGAGAAACGCGCGATCAAGGCTAACATAGTTCGCATACACGGTTTCTCCGCCCATGCCGACAGAAACGAACTGCTCGACTGGCTGCAGGCAATGGAATCTGCCCCGAGAAAAGTTTTTGTCGTCCACGGCGAAACCGAAAGCGCAAAATCTTTCGGCGAATTTGCCCGCGAACGGACCGGCTGGGACGTAACAGTTCCCGAATACGGCGACGAGGTCATTTTAAACTAATTAATTTACGATTTAAGATTGGCGATTTACGATTTTTTGCTGAATCGGCAGGGGCGGTGTTTCTGCGCGGTTAGAGCAATTTAATTTTTCGTGTTCGCTTTATGCCTGTTGCGGCTTCGGCTGTCGGCATCAGAAATACTCACCCTACAATAAGTAGAGTTGCGTTTTCTTCCTTGCCAGCCTTGTCCTCACGACGGCCTAAATGCGAACAGAAAATATTAAAATGCTCTAAAAGATTTGCAGTATCGAAAAGTTGTCATTCCTGCGAAGGCAGGAATCCAGTTTTTCGCTTTGGATCCCCGCTTTCGCGGGGATGACAAAACAAAATGCTTGTAAAAACTCCGCAGAAGGTGAATATTTTTTCACTTTTTTCAAAAAAAATTTGACAACCTTAAAAATTGTGTTATACTTGTAGTAGTTGAGGTAGTACAAGTAGCGAGGCAATTATGCAGTTTATTATAGATAATTCATCTGGCAGGGCGGTTTATCAGCAAATAATCGACCAGGTCAAACGTGATATCGCGCTGGGCAGGCTCATTAAAGATGAACAGCTTCCAACAGTCAGGCAGTTAGCGGCACAACTTACGATAAACCCAAACACCATAGGCAAGGCCTACCGACAGCTCGAACAGGAGGGCATAATCGTCACCAAACCAGGAGCCGGGGCTTTCGTTGCCAATCTAAACAGCAATCTTAGCATGTCCGTCAGGAAAAAGCTTCTATGCAGCGAGATCGAACGAGTTACCATCGACGCGGTACACATGCAGATAGAGAAAAAAACACTCACCCAGTGGTTCACCACCGCAATCGAAAAGTTCAAGTTCGCAGGCGAGAAAGGATAATTCATGAGTGAAAGCGTGATAAAAATTGAGAATCTGGTCAAGTATTATGACGGCCGATGCGTTTTGGATGGTATTGACCTCGATATCCAGCAGGGGTGTATCTATGGCCTGCTGGGCCGAAACGGAGCGGGCAAAACTACGATCATCCGTATCCTCTTAGGTCAGGAATCGCCCACAAGAGGAGATACCTATTTAATGGACACACACTCAGATGCTCTGACCGCTAACCAGCGAGGCTGCATTGGCTACGTCGCCGAGGGCCATAACTTGATCCAGAACTATAAGGTTGGCAAGCTCATAGCATTGTGCAGGAGCCTGTCGAAAAAGTGGAACCAGGAATTTTTCGAGCATTTGATCGCCACCTTCCGCCTGCCAATGGATCGGCGAGTACGCCAGCTTTCGACCGGTATGCGGGCGCAGTTGAACCTGGCATTGGCAATGGCCATCGATCCCCAGCTGCTAATACTCGACGACCCAACGCTGGGCCTGGATACCGTAGTCAGACGACAGTTCCTCGAACTTGCCATCGATCTACTCCAGCAGGACGGCCGAACAATACTGTTCAGCTCCCACATATTAAGCGACGTCGAACGCATCGCAGACCGTATAGGCATATTAGCAGGCGGCAAACTCGTAGTAGACTGTCACCTCGAAGAACTGAAACAGCGCATCAAAAAATTAAGACTCATCTTCGAAGGGCCCGCCCCAACCGATCTCCATTTAACCGAGATAATAAGCCAAAGAAACGCCGGCAGGGAAATGACCGTAACTATCGCCAATCTAAATAAGCAGAAACAGGCCGTGATAGATACTTTTAACCCCACAAGCTGCACCGAAATACCAATGAGCCTGGAAGACATATTCATAGAATGCACAAACCCGAACCCAAGACCGATTACCAATCAATTGCAGGAGCTCTAAAATGTTCACACTAATAAAAAGAGAAATAAAGGACAACATGCCACTATTTACAATAGCTTTTATTGTTTCAGCCATAGCTGTAATTACACTTGCCTCCCAGGCAGCTTATTCGGTGTCACATCGATTGTTTGTTTTAAATAGGACAATAATTAATATTTTCACTTTTCTTATGTCCTGGTTGGCAATACCTTGTGTGATCCTGGGTTCTACGCAAATGTCCGGCGATAGGGACAAAAAAGTATCTTCATTTTTAAGTACCTTAGCCACTACCCGCAGACAAATAATGCTTGCCAGAATAATAAGCGGGCTGCTGTGGATCATTATTCTTTTATTGCCGTTTGCGGTGACTTTCGCGATCGTACGTTATATCTGGCCCCAGGTTATTTCTATGGAGGTAAGATTTTTTATCACACTGCTTTGCATAACGGGACTGATCCATTTAGTCTGTTATTGCATAGGATTAAGAATGAGTTGGCAGCAGAACAAGGTGCTGCGGATAGTTTATACGATTGTGCCAATACCGATCGTTCTGTCAATATTTATAATTCGAGGCCTCAACATTGAAATAGCAATAATCCTGCTGCTCTTTGCGAGCGCTATGATGGTACAAACATGGCAAAAGTTTATGTCAACTTCGCTATAAGGAAATTATTATGAAAAATTCAAAAAATTATATGATCAATATAATAACCACCGGATTCGCTGTGCTCTTAATTACCATGATCCTTCTATTCTGGCAGCACTGCTTCTTCGGTATAGAAGAAAACTGGTACCGAAAAGGACTCTCAGAAGAGGTAGAGCTAGCCAGAGGCCTATTACGATTGGAGACGATAGAAGATTTCGACAATATCGAAGAGACACCCTATTTTGTCGCCTGCATATATATTTCCGAAAATCTTCAACCGCCGATCCTGAGCTTAGCCTCTTATTTTAAAAATTCCAGTTGGACATCAAACCTCAACCGCAACCGCGATGGCAACCGCAACCACAACAGTTTCTTTATTCCGTATAATTCTTTTATTGAAATAATCGACAGAAGAGGCAATGTGAACATGATCGGCGGTTTCTTTCTTTCACTGCTAACTATAATGCCGTCGATTTTATTAGCGTCATTTTTAGCATGGCGGATCAGGGTTAATGCCGCTGTTGTGGGCTTATCAAGCCGAGCTAAACTCTTCTGGACGATCGGCACTATCTGCTTCGGGCTGGTTGCTTTTATTACTTATCGTCTTACCAGGCCTAAGATTACACAGGTTACCTGTGAAAACTGTGGAAAACTTCGCCGCCCTGACATGAATAATTGTCATCATTGCTCCAGTAAATGGCACATACCGGAACTCATACCCCCAACTTGGCGTGTTCTTGACAAATAAAATAAAAAACACGGTCCAACATTTGCCCAATATTCCCAAAAGCCCGAAGCGCAAGCGCCGGGATAATTATTTTTTTTACTAAGATGCGAAATTTTTCCTTGTAATGCTTTCGCGTCTATGGCACAATTTGCCCAACTTGGTTTTTAACAGTTTTGTATTAGCCGATAAGCGGATAGGGCGGCGGGGCGAATTTGCTTAAACGGAGACAAAAAATGGCGGACAGGATTAAATATACCCTCTTAACTATTCTGATTTGTCTATTTACTTTAACGTTAGTCGGTTGCAACAGAGCCAATCGAACCAAAGAACCCAAAACCCCCAAAGATATCAGAGCAACCGTCGATGACAAGCAAAAGGCTCGTCTGCTGCGTAGAGTCGACCGCAAATTTTCAAATCCCGAAGCGCATTTCCAGTTGGCCCAACTCTATCAGAAAGACGGAATGTGGGTTAAAGCCGAACGTTCGTATAGAAACGCCTATAGCTTCGATCCTGTTCATCGCAAGGCACAGGCCGGTTTGATAAAGGTGCTGATCGAGCAGGGCGATACAGATAAAGCCACTAACTACACTGAATTATTTGTAAACCAGGCGGGCAACTCAGCCTCGGATCTGCTGGAACTTGGGTTGGCATTTCAGCAGCAGCAACTCGACGATCTGGCAATAAGGTGTTATCAGCAGGCACTTGCATTGAATCCATCGTCAGCCAAGGTTACAAGGCAGATCGGTTACTATCATTACACAAAAGGTGACATGGTCCTGACCAAAGAATATCTGATGAGAAGTTTTCAGCTTGACCCAATGCAGTCTGAAGTTGCAGGCGTACTCGGACGACTTGGCGTTGAAGTACAAATTCCAAGAAAAAAATCCAGAAGATCAAGAAAGCTTGACAAGATCGTAAATGAATACGACGAAAGCTTAAAAGAAAAGTAATATGCATTTTAATAATATAGTTTTTTACCGCCCTGTGGTGAAAGGAGTCACCTCGGGGCTTTTTTATTGCGCCGAGTATATTCGATAACCTGGGACATAAGAAATCAGAATAGTTGGCGACATAGTTGGCTTGAGCTAACTTCTAAAAGTATGTCACAAATTATTCGGACTGTGCTATTTGCTGCAGCTATACTATATATTGTGTATTGCCCATTTTAACCACACGTAGGTCCTCTAACAAAATTTTTGCAAAAATTTCTTTTTCTAAAAGCGTGTTTTTGGTATTAATAGCGGGTTTTTTGGGGTCTAATTGATGTAACATCTGTTTTGTTAAGCAGTTAAATAAAGTTTTATTTTTCTAAAGTTTTGTGAAAGGCTGTGCCGATATTAGTACTGTAAAGTTAATATCTGGTCTCGAACGGAACTGCGAGACACACAACATATAGTGGTATGCGGCACCGAGGAAAGATAAGGAAAACTTCTCTCAGAGCCATTGAAAGACAAGGTTTTAATAATGTCAGATTTTGATACAAGTGATCGTTATGATGAGTCAGGCTCAACTGAGCAGTTCGATAGCCAAGGCTTGGCGGGCAACGAAGATATGTTATTAGAGCAGATACTTGAAAACGTCAACAGCACCCCTATCGGCCAAGTGCTCAAAAAGATCGCATCGCTGCCTGAGGTTCGCAAGAAAAAGGTTCTCGACGTTCGTCAGCAACTGACCGAAGGTCACTACAACCTTAATGAGAGACTCGATTTCGCTCTCGATAAAGTTCTCGAAGACCTGACCGCATAAAAATAAAATCCACCGAATAAATCGGTGGACGAACTAGAGCAATTTAATTTTTCGTGTTCGCTTTATGCCTGTTGCGGCTTCGGCTGTCGGCATCAGAAATACTCACCCTACAATAAGTAGAGTTGCGTTTTCTTCCTTGCCAGCCTTGTCCTCACGACGGCCTAAATGCGAACAGAAAATATTAAAATGCTCTAAAGTTTTGATAGGGGAGGCATGGCAGTTAGAAACCAACCATTTCAGATATTCGCTACCTGCCATTTGTAAAACAGAGCATCTTGCGCACAGGTGTTGTCTGACGTTACGGCAACAGTTATTTCAACCGCTTAAACTACTTCGGGGACCTCATCGTCCGGCTCGTCGAGTTCGACAGGTTTATAGCCGGGCTGTTTTGACTTTTCAAGTTCATCCGTGAAAGCTTCAACAACTTTTTCCTGAATCTTATGCCTACAGTCGGCGTTAATCGGATGAGCGATGTCGGCGTGTAGTTTCATTCTGCCTTTGATGTCGGTCTTTGCGCGGTTTTCCGGCAAGGATCCCCCACAATTATTGCAGAACTTTGCTCTGAGGTGGTTTTTACCACCACACTTTTCACAGTGGTCGCTCATTTTTCTCGAAGGCATAGCGACGAAATAGCCGCTGGTACCTTCGATGATCTTAATGTCGCGAACCACAAACTCATTGTCCATAGTAATTGAACAAAAAGCTTTTAGCCTGTCATCCTTGTTGTCGATAAGTTTTACTCTGACTTCAGTAATTTCCATTTTTTAAGCCTCTCTTAATCCTTTACCATCTATTGTTGCTCACAATTATGCTTTTGCAACCCACTTTTGTCTCAATCATTTTTTTGTACAACTTCGCTCTCTTCTCATCGCCCGAGTTAAGCAGAGTGAACATTGTCGAACCGCTACCGCTAAGACACCAATCTCCAATATCTAATTTTTTTATATTCTGTTTTAGTCCTTTCAGTTGCCCATATAATTCGTAACAGCTTTCTTCCAGCATATTTGCGCACATTTTTGCAGCTAATTCAATGTTGTTTTTTTCAAGAAAGTGGTTTATTTTGCATTTCAGGCTTTGATATAAGTCGGCATTATCGTTATAACCGTCGTAAACCTTTTTTGTTGAGACGTTTATGTCAGGCATGGCAAGTATTGCGAGGAAATTAAAAAATTTTTGAATTTTTTGAATTTTTTCGCCTTTTCCGGTGCAAAGTGCCACCGGGCCGCCTAAAAAGAAGTTGACATCGCTTCCAAGCTGGGCGGCCAATGGGTAAAGTTTTTGCTCCATTGGATTGTCTGGCGACTCATCTATTGGTAAATTCATGAATTTTGAGACGCCGATCAATGTGGCAGCGGCGTCACTGCTGGCTGAACCCAACCCTGAGCCTGCTGGGATGTTCTTTGTGAGAGTGATCTTTAGGTCAGCTTTTGTGTTGTAGGTTTTCAAGAGTAAGTCAGATGCTTTGTAAACGAGATTGTCGGGGCCATCAGGTGCCCAGTGAGGGCCTGTGCAGATGAGTTCGATACCGGTTTTTGCGCCTGGCTCTATGAGAATCTCATCATAGAAATTGATCTTTGCCATTATGGTTTCAATTTCATGGAAGCCGTCGGGGCGTTTGCCGGCTATCAGCAATGTTAAATTGATCTTTGCAGGTGCGCGAACCAGGAGTTGGTCGCCTCGTTTAACAAATTGTTCTTTATGGGTCATTTTAATTACCCGTCGCTTACGCTCTGGGCTCTGTGTTCTGTGTTCTAATTTACGCATTGACATTATATCCAATTGCGTTTATTTTTAGTAGATAAATTTTGGCGGTATCCGGGAGTAAAAATGACAAACGAGAACTCTGTAAGCTCTGAAGTAGCGTGGTGGCAGTGGCATCGGCGGCTGTATGACTGGGTAATTCACTTTGCACATACCAAGCACGGTGTGACTGCTTTGTTTATATTGAGTTTTGCGGAGTCGAGTTTTTTTCCTGTTCCGCCTGACGTTTTGCTTGGGCCTTTGGCGCTTGGTGCCCCTAAGAAATGGTTTAAGTTCGCATTGGCCTGCTCGATCGCTTCTGTGCTTGGCGGAATTGTCGGCTATTGTATTGGTATGTTTCTGTGGTCGATGATAGGTGAGTGGGTAATAGCCCATTTGAGCTGGGCGGGGCTCACGGAAGTAAACTTTGCTAAATTTCAATCCTGGTATGACAAGTATGATTTTAATATAGTTTTTCTTTGTGGGTTTACGCCTTTGCCTTATAAAGTTTGTACTATCTCGGCAGGGGTTGCGAAGATAAGTTTTCCGTTATTTTTGATCGCATCGACGGTGAGTCGATCGGCGAGATTTTTTATCGTAGCTGGTCTTATGGGCTGGAAGGGTGAGAGTATAAGGCCCTTTGTGGAAAAATATTTCAACTGGCTTTCGCTTGCTTTTGGGGTTTTGTTGATTGGTGGTTTTGCTGTTATAAAATTGATCCATTAGTTTTGAACGGTAATTATTTATGAATGATGCACAGAAACGTACATTGCTTAAGCTGGCTGGGGAGATAGTCACGGCTCTTGTTACCGGCGGGCCAGTGCCTGAGGCTGATTCCGATGAGCCGGACCTTAACGCTCATTGCGGTTGTTTTGTGACTATCAAGAATAAGGGCAGACTGCGTGGTTGTATCGGGCAGTTTGTTTCTGACAGGCCTTTGGTCGAACTAGTCGGTGAAATGGCTAAATCTTCGACTACCGGTGATCCTCGTTTCTTTAACGATATGATAACCGCCAGCGAGCTGGGTGACCTGGATATCGAGATATCGGTACTGTCACCGCTAAATCATACTAACGATCCATTGAGCCTTCGGTTGGGGGTCGATGGGATCTATATAAAAAAAGGCAGAGCGTCTGGTTGTTTTCTGCCTCAGGTGGCGACCGAGACCGGCTGGAGCAAGGAGGAGTTTCTCTCGTATTGCTGCGAACACAAAGCAGGGCTATCGCCTGATGCCTGGCGGGATAAGAAAACAGAAGCCTATCTGTTTACCGCGGAAGTTTTTGGTGCGGAATTAAGTTCACTGTAAATTTTAATGGCAAATAAAACAGCGGTCATTCTGTTAGCGGTAATGTTTCTTGCTGTCGGTTGTCAGGAAAGCCGGACTTCTGTAGGTGGGGGTTATTTGCGTATCGATACGCCTGAAGGTATGATCGGTTATCTTCAGCGTCAGGGTTCTCCGGCAATGAAGTCTGTCGAAATCTGGGACAACGTGTATGGGCCGGGGTTGAAAATAGGTACTGCGCATTATGAAGTTTTTACGACACTTCTTGAGCCATTGATGCTTAGTCAGGTTTCCGGTTTTGTAGAGTCCGCGTATCGAGCGTACAACAGGCAGCTGCCCGAACCAATTGAGGCAACGAGGAAATTTACTGTTTATCTTTTTGCCACACGTTTGCAGTGGGAGCAGTTCACGAAAGAATTCACCGGCTCGCAGGCACCTTTGTATATGAAAATAAAATCTGGTGCTTATTATCTCAATGGTGTTTGCGTTACTTATAATATCGGTGCCAATCGGACGTTTTCGGTGCTCGGGCATGAAGGGTGGCATCAGTTCAACAGCAGGCTGTTCAAATATCGTCTGCCGAGCTGGCTCGATGAGGGCATCGCGATGCAGTTTGAGATTAGCAGGTATGAGAACGGCATGTTTTATTTTGAGCCTGCTCGCAATGGCGGCCGCTTAGGCGGTTTAAAAATCACATTGAGAAAAAACAAAATGATACCGCTTGAACAATTAGTGTCCATGAATCCGGGCGAGGCGATCGTGGCAAGTGACGACATGGTGACAGCTTTTTACAGTCAGGCCTATGCGCTGGTTCGATTTTTGCGGGAAGATAATTACAGTCAGCGGTTAGCCAATTATCACTGGCTGCTCATTGATGGTTTAAAGGGTAACTGGCAGTTAAAGGGTCGGCTTAAAGAAATTGCGGCTGACCGGCGAATTCCGCTGACGGTTGGATGGAACCGAATCGTTGGGCCACAATTGTTCCGTGAATATATCAGCAAAGATTTCGAACGGATCGACCGTGAGTTTACTGATTTTTGTAGAAAGTCGGTCTATCACGTTCGAGTAAAGTGATCGGTGATCAATGAAAGATTTCTTTTCCCTTGTTTTGGCGTCGAGTTCGCCTCGGCGAAAGAGTTTGCTGAGCCAGGCAGGTTACGAGTTTCTCGTAGTCGAGCCTGAGGTTGATGAGTCTGGGTTTTCCAGTGAAGGGGTCGGCTCTTGTGATTATGCCAAGCAGCTTGCACTGGCTAAGGCTAAAAATGTCGCGGATAAGTTCGTGGATTCTGTGGTGATCGGGGCTGATACGATAGTCGATTATGAGGGGGAGATAATCGGTAAGCCTGCTGATATCAAAGACGCCGAGCAAACAGCAAGAAAACTTTTCGGCAAGGCTCACAAGGTAATAACCGGCATCGCGATCGTCAGGCTAAATGACGGTTTAGAGATAATCGAGAGTGATACTACTGTCGTTTATCCTAAGAAAATGAGCGATTCGCAGATCGCTGAGCATCTTAAAGGCGGTTCCTGGCGTGGAAAAGCCGGTGGTTATGGAATTCAGGAGAGGGGGGATGAGTTCGTAGAGAAAATAGACGGGAGTTTGACCAATGTTATGGGTATGCCGATGGAGCTTTTACAGCGGGTGCTTGATGGATTAAAAAAGTAGAATTTCCTTGAATGTCTGGCTCTAATCGGGTATAATTAGTTGATTAGGGTTTTGTTGAAATATTTAGGGAGGTTAGGATGAGGAATTTTTTGATATTGGGCTTTCTTTGCGTATTTATTTTATCGGGAGTGGTTTGCGCCGAAAATTCGTCTGCGGCAGGTGGTTTTGTTGGTTATGTCGAGGATGAATTCATAGTTGTAATGAAAGAACAGGCCGGCGAGCTAAACGGGGGCCTAAGTAACGGGTATTTCGTAACAGGTAGAAAAGATCTTGACGATATCGGTAAGCAGTTCAAAGTCAGCCGTATCAAAAAACAATTCTCACCTGTTAAAAGAGAGCGAGTCGTTTCTACGTTAAGAAAAAAGTTGTCTCGCTATCACAAGGTTCGATTTGAAAATGGTTCGCTCGCTGAAGCGATGGAGGCTTATCGCAAACATCCGCTGGTCGAACTGGTCGAGCCGATCGGTATTTGTCAGGTTTATCTTGAAGCTAACGACCCTACTTATCTGGCTGGGCCGCCTGGTCAGTGGAATCTTTGGGGCACTTACGGTATCGAAGCTAATACGGCATGGAACACAGAAACAGGTGATCCTAATGTAGTGGTAGCAGTTGCCGATACCGGTGTGCGTTACTATCACCCTGACCTGGGCGGGGACAATGCTGCGTGGGGGCCTGACAGCCCGGCGACTAACGGGAATATCTGGGTCAATGCCGGTGAGATCCCAGACAATGGTATTGACGACGACGATAACGGTTTTGTAGACGATACGATCGGATGGGATTTTGTTTCGCGTAACCGTGGTGGAGGTATTAACTGTATTGATATTGACTGCTCCGATGTCGACAACGACCCAGATGATGGTGAAGGACATGGCACTTATGTAGCCGGCATTATAAGTATGATCACAAATAACGCTTATAAGGGGGCAGGTGTCGCGGGTGGTTTCAGTGACGGCAATACCAGTGGAGTTGGTAATGGCGTTAAAGTTATGCCATTGCGTATCGGTTACGAAGCGAATCAGGGCGGAACTATTTTTCCAATCGTGTACATGGACTGGGCAGGGGAAGCGATCGTTTATGCGGTAGACCAAAAAATAGAGAATAACGTCAACGTAGTTGCCGTCAATTGTTCCTGGGGCTCTGTCTATGAAAGTGGTTTAGATTTGGCAGTTAATTACGCATTGGCCAATGATGTGATGGTTGTTCACGCCGCGGGTAATAGTGCTAGTTCAACTCCCGGATTTCTTGGCAGTAAAGCTGGTGTAATGAACGTTGCGGCGACCGATATCAGCGGTGTTGGCGCCTGGTTCACAAATTACGGCTCGTGGGTGGATGTTGCAGGGCCTGGGGTTAGTATCTTCAGCACATACGTCGATAGCCCCAGTTACACAGCGGTACTTTCCGGTACTTCGGCGGCAGCTCCACATGCCTGTGCTATTGCGGCACTACTCGAATCGTTCGATCCGTCTCTTACCCGCTTTGAAAAATTCAACTTTATCGTCAATAACACAATACCGTATAATGATGCCAAAGACCTTGGCTCAGGGATTATGAATGCCGCAAAGGCAATTGAAGCGGCCTTTCCCCTTTCGCCTGCTGATTTTAATGGCGATCGACTTATAGATATGGCGGATCTTAAGGTTATAGTGACAAACTGGCTGTTTGGAATATCTGCTGATACAGTGCCCAGTCCGCAAGTAGCCAGGTGGAAACTTGACGGCAATGTTGAAGACTCTGTCGGCGGTAATGATGGTACTATCAATGGCGATCCTGAGTGGGTAGATGGTATTGTTTTGGGCGGGTTAGAGTTTGACGGCGACGACTATATCAACTGCGGTAATGACAGCAGTCTGAATCTGAGCAATAATTTCTCAATTGCTTTATGGCTAAAAGCTGACAGCGGAGTGGCTGTTCTTTGCAAGGGTACAAAAAACGCAACACAACTCAACGGCGCATATAGTATCAATTACAATGGCACTGACAGCTGTATTTTTATTTTAAGGGACAATACTAATACTGCTTTTAATATGATCTCGGCACCGATAACCGCTGGACAGTGGACGCATATCACTGCCACGTTCAGTGACGGTGATATGACTCTTTATACAGACGGCAGCACACCGGCAGCAACGGGGACATTAGCGACAGCAACTATAAACACCAATACCGAGTCATTTGTAATTGGATGCGAAACAAATGATTCTTACTATCTCACCGGCAGCCTCGACGATGTGCGAATTTATAACAGCGTTCTTTCTGAGGGTGATATTCAGGCTATCGTTTTGTTGTCGGCAGAGGGTGACCTGAATGGTGACAGTAAGGTCGATGGTGAAGATTTTGCCGATCTGGCAGGACAATGGTCTCCCGAGCACTGACTTCCTGCACCGCCGCTTTAGTGATTCATATATTGTGTGCTTGAGAGGAGAATAACTGCCGAAGGAGGGACTTGAACCCTCACCCTGTCGCCAGGACGGGATTTTGAATCCCGCGCGTCTGCCAATTCCGCCACTTCGGCTTCGATAGCGTATTATCTGTTATTTTGGGGCGATTGTCAATCGCAGGGGGAAATTTTTCCGGAATCTCACGCTAAAAAACTTGACTATACCTCTATGGCGATTGCATAATCATAGCAGTAACAGAAAGGATTTTTGTGTTAACTATTTGGCGGCGGCGATGAAACCTAAAAAGATAACCAGGATCATGCGTATTCTCACAGCCTTACAGGCTGGTGAGTGCTGCAACGTTAACGATCTGGGGAAGATGTTTGGCGCAAGTAGGCGAACTATCTTTCGTGATCTCAAGGAATTAGAGAATATCGGTGTTCCTTACCACTTTGACAACAAAGACGGTACTTACACAATGGACCCGGATTTTTTTCTTCCGCCTATCGACTTGACGCTTCAGGAGGCACTTAGCCTGCTGCTGGTTGTACACAATTCGTTTAATCAGATGCAGATGCCGTATGAGGATTCGGCGTTGGCCGGGGTACTTAAGATTAGCAGTAATCTGCCCATTAAGACCAGGCAATATTGCTCAGCCGCAATAAAGAATGTTTCCACACGAACCCACGCCGGTGCTCCGATGGCAGGGCTTAGCAAAACTTTCACACTGTTACAACAAGCGGTTATGAATAAACAAAAGGTGGCCCTGCATTACGATTCGATTTTCGATAAGCAGGTCATCAAGCTGACGCTTTGCCCCTGTCATCTGATGTATAACCATCGTGCCTGGTATGTGTTGGGGTTTTCGAGCCTGCACGATAGTATCCGTATGTTCAAGCTCAATCGTGTAAAGAAAATAAAACTCCTGACCGCAAAATTCATCGAGGATAAAAAATTTGAGCTGTACGAGCATCTCGGCAGAGCATGGTCGATGATCCCTGAGGGTCAACTGTATAATATTAAGCTTCGATTTGCAGCCAAGGTTGCCCGTAATGTGACAGAGGTGTCGTGGCACAGTACTCAACAGGTTACACACAATCCAGATGGATCCGCTACGGTCGATTTCCGCATCGATGGGCTTGGAGAGATAATCTGGTGGGTGCTGGGTTACGGGGACCAGGTAGAGGTACTCGCGCCGAAGGCGCTTCGGGATCGCGTAATTAAAGCCGCGAAAAAGATGATAAAGATAAACGAACGCGTGTGAAATCACTGTGGATAAGTTGTTAGGAAACCTGTGTGTTTATGATGGGTGGAAACTGGCGGAAAGTTATAGTGTTAGATATTGTTAGTGAGATAAGTATTGATAAGAGGGATTTCACAAGTTATCCACCAGATGGTTTGAGTGATTTTTTATGTTAAGTAATTTTATAATAAGGTGTTGGAATTGGTTAGAGCCGAAGACCTGACAATTTCACAGCCTATATGACTAATACTAATATATTTATATATTATAATAGAAACTACTTACAGCGGTGTTAGATATTGAGAAATTGTGCGGATGAAAGGGGATTATGCAGGAGATGAAAAAGCGTTTAGAAGACAAAGTTGCACTGGTAACAGGAGCAAGCAGAGGTATAGGCAGAGCTATCAGTATCGCATTGGCTAAAGAAGGGGCCAGCGTTGTTCTCGCGGCTCGGTCGAGGGATAAATTAAATGAAGTTGCTGATGAGGTAACTGCCGCAGGTGGTAAGGCTCATATTGCTACTGTCGAACTTACGGAAGAGGAATCTATAAAAAATATTGTAAAGGCGGCCGCAGAAAAATTTGGCAGGTTGGATATACTGGTCAACAATGCAGGTATTACGCATTCAGCAAGCCTGGAGGATACCCGGACCAGCGACTGGGAGAGGTGTATGCAGGTTAATTCGCGGGCACCATTTATCCTTTGCAGGGAGGCGCTTGGCTTGTTGAAAAAAGCACCGGCTGGTTACATTATCAATATTGCCTCAGTGGTAGGGGTTAAGGGTTACCCTCTGCAAAGTGCTTATACCGCATCTAAACATGCTCTGCGCGGTATGACGATGTCGCTATCAGAGGAAATGAACGGAACGAATGTCAAAGTGCACCTGCTTTGTCCGGGTGGAGTTGATACCGATATGGTTGACAGGGTTCGGCCCGATATTCCTAAGGACGAACTCATAAAACCCGAAGAGATCGCTGAATTAGTGCTGTACCTTGTAACACATAAAGGAAATGCGATTATCGATCAGATAAATATTCGCAGGGCCAGCTCGACTCCGTGGTTTTAAAAAAAAACTGCTAACGCTGGGGCAGTTTTTTTGGTATAAAAGGACAGTGATGAATTAAACGACCTTAAAAATGATGGTGGAGGTTTAATGGCTCTTGCGGCAAGGATGCGACAAAAACAATGGCAGGTTCACCCGGCTGATGAGCATACCGCTGAATTTGCCGACTCACTTAAGGTGCCCCAACTTATAGCACAGGTATTGATCAACCGGGGGGTAACCGATGCTGAAACAGCACAGGTGTTTCTCAACCCGAAACTTACCGAACTGATCGGCCCCGAACAGATGCCGGGAGTTAAACAGGCGGTTGCTCGTATAAAGCTGGCGATTGAAAATAAAGAGAAGATCACGATATATGGGGATTATGATGTTGATGGCATAACAAGTGTTTCAATCCTCTGGCAATTGTTCACCATACTCGGCGCCGACATTGATTATTATATTCCACATCGCGTTGAAGAAGGGTATGGCCTGAACTCTGAGGCGGTCGAGGAGTTAGCCAGGGCGGGCACCAGAGTCCTGATAACAGTTGACTGCGGAGTAACTGCTATAGATTCTGCCAAGGCAGCAGCGGTCGCTGGTATTGATCTGATAATAACCGATCATCACCAGTTGGGAAGACAGTTGCCCCAGGCGGTCGCGATCGTTCATCCGTTGCTGGATGAAACTTACGGCAATCATAATTCGGCGGGGGCGATGGTGGCGTTTAAGTTTGCCTGGGCCATCGCGAATGATTTCAATAACGGTCGTAAACTTTCCGGCCAGTTGCGTGATTTCATGATAACGGCGACATCGCTTGCGGCAATGGGGACGATCGCTGATGTTATGGACCTTCGCGGCGAGAATCGTGTGCTTACAAATTACGGATTAAAATCGTTGCCTAAGTGCGGGCTTTGCGGAATAGATGCTCTGATAGAGTCTACCGGCCTTACCGGACAGGGACTTGACAGTTACCATATAGGCTTTCGTCTGGCACCGATGCTTAACGCGGCAGGCAGGATGGGACATGCGCGATTAGCGGTGGAGCTTTTGACCAGTGACAGCAATATTCGGTCGATGCAGATAGCTGACTATCTTAAAGAGCAGAACAATCAGCGTCGTAGTTGCGAACGCAAGATATTCAAGCAGGCCTGCGAGATGATAATGGCCCAGGGGCTCAATCATCCTGATAGAAAGAGTATTGTACTGGCAAACGAGGGCTGGCATACCGGTGTGATCGGGATCGTTGCTTCGAGGATAATCGATAAGTATTATCGTCCGACAATTATGATCAATACTGAAGAAAAATTTGCCCAGGGTTCGGCACGTTCGATACCGGGCTTTGATATTCATGCGGCGATCGAGGCCTGCTCGGAGCATCTGGAGAGGTTTGGCGGGCACAAGATGGCGGCTGGAGTGAGGTTGGAGACTGGGAAAATTGAATCTTTCGCAGCGGACTTCGAGGCTTATGCGAAAGAAAATATTCTGCAGGAAAATGTTGTGGCCAAACTCGATATCGATGCGATGGCCGAACTGGGTGAATTTAATTATGATACAGTAAGTCGATTGCAGATGCTTGAGCCTTTTGGTCAGGGTAATCCTGAGCCTGTTTTCGCAACCAAAGGTGTGCGTCTTGTTTCGCCTCCGAGAAAGGTCGGAGCAAAGGGCGACCACTTGCAGTTAACAGTAACCGACAATACCGCAACTATACGCTGTATCGGTTTTGGGATGGGGAAATTCGAGAAGAAGCTGCTTGGGGCGGACTTTTTTAGTATTGCGTATCAGCCCGGGCTCAACACCTTCAATGGTAATACCAATGTTCAGCTTGTGTTAAAAGATATTCAGTTCGATTGAACCGCCACCTTGTCGATCTTGAACATACCCATATTGTTGACGATATTGAAGAAATCCACGGGGTCGCCGTTGCCGTGGGCTAATGCTATGTGGCCGGCGTTGTATCCTCCTCGGTTCCCGCTTTTAAAAGCGGCGTCCAGGCCTATCCATTTATCACCGACGTAAGCACGCACCCATGCGTGGCCCCCAAACCCATTTTGCAGGCCCGCAAATTCATCGATGTATGCGATGCCGACCACTACCTGGGCGGGGATACCGACAGCTCTGCACATTGCCGTGGTGAGTACGGCGAACTCGGTGCAGTCGCCCTGCCTGCTTTTTGCGACGTCGAGAGCTGAGGCGTAACCGACTGAGAGATTCTTATCGTCAATATAGTCAGCGACGAACGACTCAATCCTTTTGACCGCTACTGAGGCGTCTTTGGTATTGCCGATCGCTTTTCGAGCGAGCTTGATTATCAGTTCGTTGTCACTTTGTACATATATGCTGGGCCTGGTTGCCTGGCGAATTGTTTTGTCTTTCCCTTTATATGGAAATCTCGAACCAGAAGCAGCGACCAGAGGTGAAACAGTGACCAAATAGGTGCCGTCTTTATTTATAGCGATTGTCTGGTTATCGGTAGATGGTATTCGCAGGTCGTTTGCTTCTGGAGTGGGGACAAGGTAATAGGTAACTGCTGAGGTGGAAGTGAGACCATCCAGGGGTTGAGGGGAAGGGAGGAACATTTTTCCGATAAGTTCGAGCACATCATTATCGCCGAGAGCGAATTCTTTTGTGCATGCGATCATCTCTATATTCATACCCATCACCGGCGAAACGGTTTTCAGGGTTCTAAGATCATCATCGACGAAGCTGGTTTCTGTGATCTGGCCGGCCTGAGGCATTGTTATAACAGTTGTCGTTTTGGTGCCGGTAACGACTTTTCCCAATAGATCGATCTGTTGTTTTGCCCCGATAGTTACCTGCGCCTCGATAGCCTGGAGTAGTGACGGGCTAAAAACTTTCGCGTCATATACTAACCTTTCCTTGAGTCCCTTATTCAAACCTAATAGTCTTAACCCTTCCGCCATCACGGCCCCCTCGGGCCAATCGATGGTACTTACCTGTGAGCCGCCGAAAGAACTTACGGTTAGTTCAACCTTATTGTTGGGTTTTAAAACTCCGTTAACGATGATCTTCATCAGCCCCATATCCTGTACGCTCTCGAAACTAAGCGGGAGCCCCTTGCTTGTTTCGATACAGATTTCTTTGGTGCTAACGCTTACCGGTGTGCCTACTCGACTTATCGTTATTTTCATATCTATCGTAGTTGTAACTTTGCCGTTTGATTCGGCACGATTCTGGATTGCGTAGCCGACTTTTTTGCCCTGCATGAACACAGCCAGGTAATCTGTTTGATCCTGCCCTCTGGCTGGTGAGATAAACACAGCTAAAAACAGAGAGATGACTAAAAAGTTGTAAGTTTTCATAATTTTGTTCCTTTTGCAAAAGGTATTGTAAAGACGAAACGGTTATGTCTATTATAATCACTTTATTCGGAAAGTACACATAAACCCGAAGTGGCATTGCTTGCAATATTTTTGTTATTGAGTAGAATGTTTAATACTCTATGACTTTCGATGAACTATTAAAGCTGGTTTCTCTGCCTGATGCGCCGCGGGTCCGTACGGATTCACGAGTTGTTAAGAATGGGGATATTTTCGTAGCTGTTAAGGGCAGTAGCGTCGATGGGCATGATTATATCGAGCAGGCTGTTGCCAATGGGGCCAAATACATCGTTTCTGAGCAAAATTGCGGGGATGGGGTTATTGTTGCAGCCGATAGCGCAGAGGCGGCGGGGCTTTTAGCTCAGATGAGTTGCGGCGAACCGGCTTCGAAGCTGATCAACCTTGCCGTTACAGGCACCAACGGCAAAACGACTATAGCGTACCTGGTGCACTCGGTGATCCGTAATGCCGGTCAAAATTGCGGGCTTATCGGTACGATCGTTTACGATACCGGTTTAGATAGTTATCCAGCGACCTTGACGACGCCGGATGCTATGGTCATCGCCGAAAAATCAGCGGAGATGGTAAAAGCGGGAGCGGAATTTATGGTTCTTGAAGCCAGCAGTCATGCGCTTTCGCAGAATCGTTTGGCGGGGATAGATTTCAAGGCAGCTGCGTTTACCAACCTTACAGGCGATCATCTCGACTATCATAAAACAGAGCAGGAATATTTGGCGGCAAAAGCGAGGCTGTTCGAGAAATTATCACCTGAGTCGATAGCGGTATTGAATAAGGACTCATCAGCAGCGGAAAAACTCGCGGCCAAAACAGAGGCTCAAATCATCTGGTATTCGATAGAAACCCAGGCAGACTTGACCGGGCGGATAGAATCGATGGATACTAACGGTACGGTCTTTACGATTTCTTATGGCGGTCAGAGGCAGAAAGTCAGGACTTCTTTACTGGGCAGGTACAATGTATCCAATGCCCTGGCAGCGGCTGGGTTGTGTCTGGCGGCGGGTTTTGACTTGGCAACGATAAGCAATGGGCTATCAGCTCTTGAAGCTGTGCCCGGCAGACTTGAAGCGGTTCAGTGGGATGGGGATTTTTCAGTTCTTATCGATTATGCGCATACCGACGACGCACTGAAAAATGTGCTCTTGACGTTAAAGCCTTTGTGTGAGGGCAGGTTGATAGTAGTGTTCGGTTGTGGCGGTGACAGGGATAGCAGTAAGCGGCCACGTATGGCGGCGGTTGCTGAGCGGTTAGCTGATATTGTCGTTGTTACAAGTGACAATCCTCGAACAGAACAGCCCGAATATATTATAGGCGAGATAGTTACCGGTTTTGATAATCCGGTGGCTGAAACGGTTATAACCGAACTCGAAAGAGAAACCGCGATCCGAATAGCTATCGAAATGGCGGGTAAAGACGATGTCGTACTGATAGCCGGCAAGGGGCATGAAACATACCAGATACTTGGAGATAAGAGAATAGATTTCAGCGATAAAGAAGTAGCCGCAAGATGTCTGGCGGATTTGAAATGAAACAGATACCAATTAAAACCCTGGCTGAAGTAATTAATGCTGTTGGTTATGAGGCTCTCGATCATGAGGAGATTGCCGGCGTGAGTATTGACTCGCGCACGATCGGGCCGGACGAATGTTTCTTTTGCGTTGCGGGCGAAAATTTTGACGGGCATGATTACATCGATCAGGCTCTTGCGGCAGGCGCCGCCTGCGTGGTAGCGCAGCGGTCTGGAACACAGATATTAGAAGTCAAAGATACTGTAAAGGCTTTGGGTTTGTTTGCGAATTATTATCGCAAGAGTAGTAACTTTAAGGTAATCGCGATTACCGGTTCGGTGGGTAAGACGACGACGAGGCGGATACTTAGTCATGTCTTGAGTCAGCATTACAAAGTATTTGAATCGCCGAAGAATTTTAATAATCATTTGGGCCTGCCTTTAACTTTACTTGGCGCCGGTAGTGAAACTGAGATCGTCATTGCCGAACTCGGCGCAAGCGCCCCCGGCGAGATCGCGTATCTAACAAATATTGCCGAGCCTGATATTGCTGTTATTACCAATGTTTACCCAGCCCACCTCCAGGGCTTTGGCAGTCTTGAGGCGATCGTAGAAGAGAAACTCTCTATCGCTGATGGTTTGGGTGATGATGGGACGTTGATAATCAACGGCGATTGTGAGTTACTGCTTGAAGCCTGCGGGAAGAAACGCAAAGGTTTCGTCACGTTTGGCCGATCTGAGTGCTGTGATATTTGCAGCGGCAATCAGAGCAACTTTACAATTGATGGTGTGGAGATGACACTTGCCTTGCCGGGTGTTGGTAATATTGATAATGCTTTGGCGGCGTGGTTGGTTTGTAAAGAGCTTGGGATAAAACTTGCCGATTTTGCAGCGGCGTTGGAAACACTGGCTCCTATTACTATGCGGGCTCAGTTAATGCGGATCGGTGGACTGACCGTGATCAACGATTGCTATAACGCAAACCCTGCTTCGATGAGAAATGCGCTGCAAATTCTGGCCGATCTAAGCTCACGGTCAAACCAGCGGAAGGTGTTTATTTGCGGCGATATGGCTGAGCTTGGTGAGCATGGGCACAAGTTTCACGAAGAACTCGGCACCGCGATTTCCGAATTGGATATACAAATTCTAATAACCGTTGGTCAGTTATCTAAAACGGCTGCATCGGCCGCACAAGAGGGTGCAAAGCAGGATTTGGAAATAAAATCTTTCCCAGATTGCGTTTGTGCGTGTAATAATCTGGAAGAATCTATAAAAAACACCGATATAGTATTAGTGAAAGGCTCAAGGGCCGCCAGGCTTGAACTGGTTATTGAGAGACTTGAAGAACTTTTTGGCGGCGACGCTAAGCAATGATATACGAATTATTATACCGGTTACGCGATGTCTTTACGCATAAGATAGGCTTTTATGCCTACCAGAATGTGATGTTCCGCTCGATCGCGGCGATTTTGACCAGCTTTTTGATAGCGGTGCTGCTTGGTCCGAAGATAATTCGCTGGCTGATGCGCAAGAAGATCGGCGATCGGCCTGAATTCCATCATGACAAGCTCAACGAACTGACCAAAGACAAGGCCAACACGCCGACAATGGGCGGGCTGATAATTATCGTTTCGGTACTGCTGGGTACCTTGTTGTGGGCCAAGCTGGGCAACCCGTTCGTTCAAAAGGCCATCGTTCTGCTTATATGGTTCTCTGTTTTAGGCGGTGTCGATGATTGGCTTAAACTGACCGCTGACATTCGCCATCGCAGCAGGGATGGCTTGAAGGCCTGGGAAAAACTTCTCTTTCAGATAGGTGGTGCTGTACTGATCTCGCTGTTCTTGTACGCTGATTTTGCGTTCATACCAGACGGCAAAAGATTCTGGATGCCTTTCTACAAGCAGGGTATACCGCTGGCGAATTCGATATTCGTACTGATCGCGATCTTGTATATCTCGGCGACCAGCAACGCTGTGAACCTGACCGATGGTATGGATGGATTAGCCGCTGGTTGTGTCGGGATGGTGTCGCTGGTATTGATATTGCTTTGTTACGTGGCCTCGGAAACGATGACACGGGCGAATGAAGTCACCTGGGCGAGCTATCTTTTGCTGCCTCATATACCGCAGGCCGGCGAGTTGAGTATTTTTTATTCGGCCATCTTAGGCGCGGTGCTCGGATTTTTGTGGTTCAACTGTCACCCTGCTCAGGCCTTTATGGGTGATGTGGGTTCCTTGCCGTTAGGAGCTGCGATGGGATATGGAGCACTGGTTACTCGCAATGAGATCCTTCTTTTGATAATCGGAGGTGTCTTTGTAGTCGAATTGATCAGCGTGGTATTGCAGGTAGGATATTTCAAATACACCGGCGGCAAAAGACTTTTCAGATGCGCCCCCATCCATCATCATTTCCACCTGATAGGCTGGTCAGAACCCCAGGTAGTAGTAAGATTCTGGCTATTAGCAGCAGCCTTCGCCGCGATAGCATTAGGAACACTAAAAATAAGATAACAATTTAAAAGATAAAATTGGACCACAGATTTGTTAGCCCTCGGCACTGCCGAGGGTTGCCTTTACAATTTAGCCCCGGTATTCGGCCGGAGTTTCACGTCATAATTCAAAATTCCTTGTTCGATATGGAGCGCAGCGACATCCCGGCGCTTTTTGTCGGGATTCAATCTCCGTCACATCGAGCGCAATCAGGTCGAAAAAGGTACCTCGCCTTAAAAATCCCGCAAACATTGCGGAAGACTTTTTATATTATATCATTTATATCGAAATCATATGTTTCTGATAATGTTGCTTGACGCAGTTGAATATGCTGTAAATCCTGTCGTTCTTTTTTTAACTTTCTAATATCTGCTTTTAAATCATCTTTAGTGTTCAAGCCAAAGACAACTTCTTTTATCGATTCAGGGTTCAGTCGCAAGACCCAAGAATCCTTGCCATCTATTTTTATAAAATCCACCAAATCTCGTTGTTGCATTAATTCCAAATAAACAACGCGAAAGATAGAGCGAAATTCCTTTTCATATTTCCAGTCGATTGATTTGGTTAATGGGAATTCTTCATAATCTTTTTGCTTGGTATCGGATAAAACATTTATTTTGATCCTTTTTTTAGAATAGTTAACACGATGCATTACAAGCTTAGATACCCCATTCCAGCCCTGGTAAATATTATTAAAATCGATACCTATGGCAGCCCCTTCATGTTCACTAGAATAATGAGCCCACATCACAGGGTTTCTTGCTGTTTTGGAAACAGATAACAGGCAGCTGTTTTGGTTAAAGTCTATCAGTTCTTCTTGTGAGCCTTTCACAAGGCTATCCTGAATCTCACCTTTTGCATATAGCTCATCTGATATTTGTTCCCAATTGACAGGTTGTTTAAGGTGGTTGCGATCGAATGCCTGTAAGAACTGTTTTTTCAATGCTGGCTTATCATCTGGGCAATAAAAAACTGGAAAGCATTCATATGGATCGTTGACATCCGAAATATTCGGCAATTTTAATTCTAGACTCTCTAATATTTTTACAATACTATCCGAGCCAACATATTTATACAGAACATTCATCTTTTCTAAGCCTTTTCCGCCTAACTCTATTAAATATCAAAGGTACCAAGCATGTCCGGTGCCTTTTTATATGATTCTCTTTCATAATAAAGACATTATAGCATCAGGAATATGGTTGTTGAAGGGAAATAAAAAAATATAATACCCAATACAGCAGTCAAATCCACAAAAAAAATCCGAGAGCTGAGCACAGCGAAGTCCCGATGTCCTTTATTGGGATTCAAATTTTTTTCTCTTTTTCCTCTGCGACCTCAGCGCGCTGAGCAAAGCGAAGTCCCGATGTCTTTGATCGGGGCGGTAAATTCTTTTTCCGAATCACGCGTTACCTGCCGCGAGCCCCATTTTTATTCGTGACAATTTGTGGTTCGCAATACGCATCACGCAATACGCAATACGAAAAATTCGCGCGCAAAAACGCAAAAAATCGAACTTTTTAAGCACTTTTCTGCCAATTTCTGCCAAAAACCGTGTTTTTCAAGCACTTTTTTGCGCAAAAATGCGCCTTTTTGCGCCTTTTTCAAGCTTTTCCAACTCAAATAACCAAACAAATCCCCGTTTTTAACCCAAAAACAAACATCTCCACATCTTCAAATATCAAAAATCCCCCAAAATCCGCAATTATAATTCCCTATCTTCTGACTCCCGTATTCTTTTTTGCCCCCTCACTCACGGTCGGGGCTCTGTTGGGTTGACCGGTGAAGGTCGAGTTGGTTTATATTACGTCGTCTTGGTTGTGGTCGTTGTGGATTCTGACGTTTTCTCTGTCGTCGTTGTTGGGGGTGGTTTTTCCTGCTTTTCTGAATGTCCAGAAGATTTTTACTGCTGTGCCCATGCATCCTATTCCTGCTACGCAGAAAAGGCCGGCAAAGAGTATTGCGAAGAGTTCTTTTAGCAGCCAGATAAGAAATCCGAATCCGATCAGGAGCATACCGACGATGAATATGCCTGCTGCGAGATTTCTTGAAGCTTGTGAAATCGCATTTGAATAGAATCTAAAGCTCATTTTTTTGCTCACTATAAAAACTAAAAGCGGGCCCTTTTGCAAGGAGCCCGCTTATTAAAAATCTTTTAGTACATTCCGCCTCCTGGAGGCATTGCTGGTGCTGTGTCTTTCTTTTCCGGTATCTCAGTGACGATAGCGTCAGTTGTCAACAGTAGTGATGCGATCGAGGCTCCGTTTTGGAGAGCGGCGCGTTCGACCTTTGTCGGCACGATAACGCCGAACTTGACCATGTCGCCGTACTTTTTCTGCATAGCGTCATAGCCGAAGTTTGTCTCGTCAGATTCTATAACCTTCTGCGCCACGATAGAGCCGTCGAGTCCTGCGTTTTTGGCGATCTGCTTTATAGGAGCGAGAACTGCCCGACGTACAATGTCAACGCCGATAGCCTCATCACCTTTTAATTTGAGTTTCTTGAGAACCGAGACAGCCTTTAGGCTTGAAACGCCGCCGCCTGGGAGGATTCCTTCTTCGACCGCTGCTCGGCAGGCGTGAAGTGCGTCTTCGACTCGGGCCTTCTTTTCCTTCATTTCAGCTTCTGTTGCCGCTCCGACCTGGATCTGAGCAACGCCGCCAGCGAGCTTAGCTAATCTTTCCTGAAGTTTTTCAATATCGTAATCGCTGGTGGACTTATCGATCTCATTTCTTATCTGCTCGATCCTGCCCTTGATGTCAGCGGAGCTTCCAGCGCCTTCGATGATCGTGGTGTTATCTTTGTCGATAGTGATTCGCTTGGCTTGCCCCAATTGCTTTAGTTCGACCTTTTCCAGTTGAAGACCGAGGTCCTCAAAGATCGCCTGTCCGCCAGTAAGGGTAGCGATATCGTCGAGCATAGCTTTTCGCTTGTCGCCAAAGCCCGGAGCCTTGACAGCGGCTACCTGCAGAACGCCGCGCAGTTTATTCACTACTAACGTTGCCAATGCTTCGCCTTCGACATCTTCAGCGACGATCAGTAAAGGGCGGCCCTGCTTTGCAACTTTTTCGAGTACAGGCACGAGAGACTTTATCGAGCTGATCTTCTTTTCGTGGATCAGTATATAAGGCTTTTCCAGTTCGATGGTCATGTTCTCAGGTCTATTTACAAAGTGGGGACTGAGATAGCCTTTATCGAACTGCATACCCTCGACCAGTTCGACGGTTGTTTCGAGCGACTGGCCTTCTTCGACGGTAATAACGCCGTCTTTGCCGACCTTGTCCATTGCTTCTGCCATTTTTTTGCCTATCTCGTTGTCCTGATTAGCAGAACAAGTCGCGACCTGTTCGATCTGCTTACTGGATTCGACCGCGATACTCATCTTATGGAGTTCATCGACGATCGCGTCAACAGCGGCATCGATACCGCGTTTGACCTGCATCGCGTTTGCGCCGGCTGTAATATTTTTGAGTCCTTCATTGAAAATACTTTCGGCCATGATCGTTGCTGTCGTTGTGCCGTCACCAGCTACGCTGGAAGTTTTCGAGGCGACTTCTTTGACCATCTGGGCGCCCATATTCTCGTATGAATCTTCCAGCTCGATCTCTTTAGCTACAGTTACGCCGTCTTTGGTTACGGTTGGTGATCCGAAAGATTTTTCCAGGATCACATTTCGCCCGCAAGGACCGAGAGTGATCTTGACGGCCTTTGCCAGTTTGGCGACACCGTCACGGATAGATGTCCGTGCGTCGGTACCGAATGCTATTTTTTTAGCTGCCATTATTTATTTCTCCTGTCTGGTTAGTTTATCAATTCTTATTTATCGATTACCGCCATGATACTCGTTTCGTCCATGATCAGATACTCTTTGCCGTCGATCTTGACATCCGTGCCGGCATAGCTGGTGAATAAAACGATGTCACCTTTTTTGACCTGTAATTTTTTCACGGTGCCGTCATCGAGCACTTTGCCTTTGCCTACGCTGACGATTTTTCCCTGCTGCGGTTTTTCTTTTGCGGCTTCCGGCAACACGATTCCGCCGGCAGTCTTAGCTTCGGCTTCGAGACGCTGGACAAGCACTCTATCTGCCAATGGTCGAATCTTCATTTTGTACTACTCCTTTCAAAAATATTGCTATCGTACTTTTTAATGAACAACCTGTTTAGTTGTTCCAATAGTATACTCATATCTACCGGCTTATCGATAACGCTAAAGACATCCAGTTTGAGCGCCTTGCCAAGTAAATTCGCGCCGATTCTTTCTGCCAGCAGTATACACGGCAGAAGTGGGTATCGCATCCGAATTATCTTTACTATCGCCAAAGCGTTGGTCTTTTCCACATCCATATCGATGATAGCGGTGTGGATGCGTTTTTGCCCGATGACATTGACAAATTCCCCGGCATCGCGGGCAACGAGGAGATTGACGCCTCTGGGCCTGAAAATATCCCGAAGCGCTTGCGGCCAGGCCCAGCAAGCCTGACTTGCAAGGACGTTTACCTGATCAAATTGTGGTCGCAGTGCTACCATATCCCAAAACAATGTGCAAATATCGTGCCAAAGTACCCATCAAGGCTCGATATTAACATAACTGCCTTATTCAATAAGGTTTACGATACAGCCCATAAACACCCCCCTCCCTGCCAAAATTCTACTCAAACACGATCCAACTGCCAAATCGACAGTTAAACCTCCAATCCTTGACAACAGGGGCAATTCGGGCTACAAGATAGGCGAACTAATAACAAATACAGATACGGAACAGAATATGATAGCTGTAGTTACAGGAATGGTGGGTGTTGACAAGAAGAGTTTTCTTGAAAAGGCATGTCAATTGGCCGGTGATCGAGGCGAGAAGGTGTTTTTGTGTAATGTCGGTGAGATGATGTACGCCGAAGCGCCCGATATCCCGCCTGGAAAAATTCTCGATATCCCGATGAAAAGGCTGAGCTTACTGCGGCGAAGTGTTTTCAAGGACATTATACAAAAGGCCCAAAAGGTTCCTAATCTGATAGTCAACACACACGCGACGTTTAGATGGCGGCATGGCCTGTTCCCGGCGGTGGATTTCGACCAGATGAGAAAGCTCAACGCCGATATGTATATCAACATTATTGACGGCGTGACATCTCTGCACTATAGACTAAGCGATCAGCATTCAATCGAGCACAGCCTGAAGGACCTGATCGTTTGGCGTGAAGAAGAGATCATCGGTACCGAAATGCTCTACAAGGGCGTTAATGAGAAGGCTCCTTTTTACTGCCTGGCACGTGGTGTCGAAGATGAAACCATCGAGACTTTCTACAAGCTGATCTTTGAGCCGAAATGTAAAAGGGCATACCTGAGTTTCCCCATGACCCATGTTGCTGATATAGCTGATGTTAAAGAAGATATCAACCGTTTCCGCGAGTTGATGAAAAAAAGCTTTATTTGTTTTGACCCAGCCGACCTGGAAGAATCCGATCTGCCTCACCTGGCCGAAAGCGCAAAGAATAAGGGTCTGGACTATGTCGAGAGTAAGGCGATGGGAAAGGAAGTTAAACTTGATCTGCGGGAAGTAGAGCAGATCGCGCGTGACATCAACAGCCAGACCTATGCCCGCGATTTTCTGCTGATCGACCAGTCGGACATGATCATAAGCTATATCCCGCAACTGCCCGATGGCAGGCCGGCTATTTCGAGCGGGGTCGAACGAGAACTTCAGCACGCACACGAAGCGGCCAAACAGGTATATGTTATCTGGACAGCTAAGCAAAGGCCTTCGCTCTTTGTCACTCAGACCGCGACAAAAGTATTTGACTCAGCAACTGAAGCTGTGAAATTCATTCAAAAGAAAAAATAATGGAACCACCATCATGGAAAATAACGAATACAAAATCTCAAAAGAACAATTAGCCGGCTGTATCGACCATACGTTGTTAAGCACTACTGCCACATCTGAGCAGGTCAAACAAATATGCGCAGAAGCTATTGACTATGGTTTTCATACCGTATGTGTTAATCCGCGATGGGTCTCTCTGGCAGCTCATGAATTGGCTCGAAGTAAAGTAAAGGTTGGTGGTGTCGTTTCTTTGCCGTTCGGTGCAGATACCACAAAAATTAAAGTTGCCCAGGCCAATCAAGTCATCTTCGACGGTGCCGACGAGGTTGATATGGTCGCTGACCTGGCCTCGATCATAGAGGCTGACTCGAAATACCTGCAGGCTCAATTGCGTGCGATGATAAAGATATGTCACTCGATGCGGCCTGCGGTCTGCCTTAAGGTTATTATTGAATCGGCGGCCCTTACATCGGAACAAATTAAATTTGCCTGTAACGCAGCTGACAGTTGCGGGGTCGATTTCGTAAAAACCGCAACAGGATTCGACCCTGCAGGCGGGGCGACTGTCGAAGATGTTAAACTCATGAAAGAATCGGCTCCGAACTGTAAGGTCAAGGCGGCAGGCGGTATAAGAACCGCCCAACAGGCGATCGAAATGCTGCAAGCTGGAGCCGAGAGGATCGGCACCTCTTCAGGCATACAGATCATGGAAGAATTTTGTTCAGGATTATCACAATGACGCTGCAAACCCAAATCATAAATGATCGAACCATTCTTTGCGGGGCCTGTGTTAAGCAGGTCAAGGCCGGCGTAGAGTTGGCCGCTTTGAATGAACTTTTCGCGCAACTTAAGAGCCCATCGATCCTTGGGGGCAATCCCGCGAAAAAAGATACCGATAGGTTTAGCTACTGGGCAGCGGAACCTAAAGAGATATTTGAATTTCACGCCGGCCAGGAAAAGCCATTCGAGAAATTACGATCTCTGCTGGACAAATATAAACTTGCTCGGCCTGCCACGCAGGAAAAGGGGATGTTTCTCGGTGGCTGGATAGGATATTTCTCTTACGAACTCGGTAGGTATATTGAAAAGCTGCCCGAGACGACTGTCGACGATATTGCAATGCCCCTTATCAGGCTTTGCTTTTATGACAAGGTCATTTGCTATGACCATATCGAAGATATGTTTGCGTTGATCGCATTGAAGGTCGATAGTGAAAAAGTAGAAGAGAAATTTAGTTGGCTGGAAAGTTTGTTGGAAAGGGCCTCTAAAATCACATTGTCTTCACCTGCGGCTGGCGACCTCGAAAATATCGACTTAGGCAAGATCAACTGTAATATGAACCATGACTATTATCTCAAGACGATCGAGAAAATAAAGCGATACATTTACGACGGGCAGGTTTATCAGGTTAACTTTTCTCAGCGGTTCGATTGTGATTATAATGCCGAGCCTGTTGCGCTTTTGCACTGGCAAAACCATCACAACCCGAGCGGCTACGCAGCCTATATCGACACCGGTGATTTGGCTATCGTCAGCGCTTCACCGGAGATGTTCATCACTATAAATGATCGTTTTATCAGCACCAAGCCTATCAAAGGCACTCGCAGGCGAACCAACCAACCCGACCAGGATACGAAAAATTTCGACGAGTTACAGATAAGTGAAAAAGAACAAGCCGAACTGAATATGATAATCGACCTCGAACGAAACGATATGGCCAGGATATGTGTGCCCGGCACGAGAAAAGTTACCCAGCAGCGAACGATAGAAATATACCCAACTGTTTTTCATGCGGTGGCGACCGTTTCCGGTGAGCTTGCGGGCGATGTCACTATCTGCGATTGTTTAAAAGCAATGTTCCCGGGCGGTTCGATCACTGGTGCGCCTAAGGTCAGTTCGATGGAGATCATCGACGAAACAGAACCTACCGCAAGAGGTGTTTATACCGGCTCGATAGGATTCATCGGTGTCGATGGAACTGTAAGCTTGAATATTGCCATCCGAACGATTATCATCAAAAACAAAAAAGCCTACGTCCAGACCGGCGGCGGGATTGTAGCAGATTCCGACCCCGAGGCCGAATGGCACGAAACAATTACAAAGGCAAGAGCACTGTTAGCGGGTATAAACAGCGTAAACAGGGACATGAAATAGTATGGCCGAATATGTTTTTCTAAACGATAAATTAGTTGATGCCGGCAAGGCCTGTGTCTCGGTTAGTGACGGCGGGTTTTTATACGGGGCGGGGCTGTTCGAGACTATGCGAAGTTATAACGGTGTTGTCTTTACGCTCGACGAGCATCTGGAAAGATTACTCGCCAGTGCCAAGGCCCTTTCGATAGAGGTCAGTTACGACAAAGAGTATTTAGCTGACGCTGTCTATAAGCTGCTCAAGGCGAATAAGCTAACCGATGCCAGGATTCGTATGACCGTAACCGGCGGCTCGATGTCCGAGGCCGAAAAGGGCAAATCCACTTTGCTGATAACCGCGGTAGAATTGCAGTCCTATCCAGATGAGTATTATCAAAAGGGTGTGCAGGTTGTGCTGTGCCCATTTAAGCAGAATGTAACGGATCCGACTTGCGGCCACAAAACGTTGAACTATTATTCCCGGATACTTGGGTTAAACTTAGCTCACCAGAAAAGAGCCGCCGAGGTACTCTGGTTCACGCCCGACAATCGCCTGGCCGAAGGCTGTATAAGCAACGTCTTTCTCGTCAAGGATTCGACTCTTTATACGCCTACACTTGATACGCCGGTACTGCCGGGGGTAACGAGAAAAATTATCTGTGAGATCGCGGCAGAAAATTCTGTCAAATTAACTGAAAAAGATTTATATATAGATGACTGTTTAGAAGCTGATGAAATTTTCATGACTAATTCGGTCATGCAGGTTATGCCGGTTTGTAAACTCGAAGCCCACGACATTGGCGATTACAAGGTTGGGCCAATAACAAAAAAACTGATCGGTTGTTTCGACCAATACGTTAAAGACAATTGCCGGGTAAACAAATGAAAGTAAAACAGATAGCCGCTAAGATCGACGAGTTGGTGCCTTTGAAGTTGGCCCAGGATTGGGATAATGTCGGCCTATTGGTAGGCGATGCGAAGCAGAATGTCAAAAACGCTCTGCTGACTATCGATATTACCGAAGAGGTCGTCGCTGAAGCTAAACGATTAAGGACCGATTTGATTATTAGCTATCACCCCGTGATATGGGACGGATTAAAGCAGGTTACAGCAGGCAATGTCGTTTACGATCTGATTCGGGCAGGTATTTCGGTATTTTCTGTACATACTGCTATGGACGTAGTGACAGGCGGAGTAAATGACGGCCTGGCAGAAATGATCGGCATCGCCAACGCTAAACCCATCGGCGATTACGTTGCCGACCCTGCCGGTGATAGCTACAAGCTTATCGTATTTGTACCGATCAAGACAGCTGCCAAAGTTTCAAACGCTATCTTCGCCGCTGGTGCAGGCGCGATTGGTAATTACAGTAACTGCGGTTTTGAAAACCACGGCACAGGCAGCTTCAAGCCACTGGAAGGGGCAACCCCTGCAATCGGAAAAAAGGGCAGGTTGGAAAAGGTTGACGAGATAAGATTTGAAACGATAGTACCTGCCGAAAAACTCAGCAAGGTTATAACAGCGATGAAAAAGGTCCACCCATACGAGATGCCGGCCTTTGATATTGTCAAGCTCTATAGCAACCCGGACAAGTTCGGCTTAGGACGCATCGGAAAATTAGAAAAACCGGTACGCGTAAAAAAGATCATCGAATCAATAAAAAAACATACCGGCGCAAAGGCGTTCGGCATCGTTGGCGACGATAAGCGCATAGTAAAATCCGCAGCCGTTTGCGCAGGTTCATGCGGAAAGATAATTAATCAGGTGATCGCCGCCGGGTGCGACCTCTACCTGACCGGCGAATTAAAGCACCACCAGGCATTGGCTGCTCAACAAGCGGGCCTAACCTGCATCTGCCTTAGCCATACCGTCTCGGAAAGATTCATATTAAAAAAATTAGCCAAACAACTGGGAAAGCAGCTCAAAGAAATAACGATTAATATAAGCAAAACAGACAAGGATCCATTTGACTGGAAGAGATTATGACAGAACAATCACAGGACTTATCAGACGATCAGCCCAGCGAAGTTGTTGAGCAGGATAGCGACGAAGTTGTAACAGAGCAAACACAGCCTGGGAGCGAAACTGAAGAAGAACAGATCGAAATGCCCGACGAAGAAGTTAAGGTTACCGCAGAATCGGTGGTTGAGGCGGTGCTCTTTGCCAGCGACGAATCGCTTTCGGTTCAGAGACTCGCTAATATCATTGAGACAGGCACAAAACAGATACGTCAACACGTTGAGGCCCTTAACGAAAAATACAAGGCTGGCAACAGCGCTTTCCGCATCGCAAAGATCGCAGGCGGTTTCCAAATGCTGACGCTTAGCCCATTCAACGAGTGGCTGCGAAAACTGCTTCGCGTGCGAAGTGACAATAAACTAAGCCCCGCTGCCCTGGAGACACTTGCGATAATAGCATACAAGCAGCCGGTGATCCGTGCCGATATCGAAGCGATAAGAGGTGTCGCCGCTGGTGAAATGATCCGCTCGCTGATGTACAAGGGACTGGTCAAGATCATAGGCCGAGCGGAAATAATAGGTCGGCCGATGCTGTACGGAACAACAAAAAAGTTCCTCGAAATATTTGGACTAAACACGCTAAAGGATCTGCCAAAGATCGAAGAATTGAAAAAACCGCAGTAAAACTTTTTTCAGTTACGACTTTGTGCCGCACCTTTAAGGGCGGCCATTTTGATCTTAGTCGCCTTACTGCTGGCTACTGCGGCAAGGGCATATTGAGCATCGCTGAAATAAATATCCTTATCGATTCGTAAGGTGACAACCCGATCCTCTAACGCCAGTTTGTCCAGACGAGCATCGATCGATCTTGCCAGGGACTCGATCAAAACCTCCGGTCTTGAAGAATGGATCCTTTTGGCGCCCACGGCAAAACCTATTTTCTGATCACTGATTTTCATAATGGTAACGGTAGCGGCGCTTGCCTCGTCAGCCGAGTCACTTTGGGCAAATTCACAATCCCCTGGCAGTGATATCTCAAAATTCTCAGCCTCGATAAACTGACTGACAACAAGAAAAAAGATTATCAGCAAAAAAACGATATCGATAATAGGCGTCATATTAAAACTGCCTGAATCGTTATCCCTGTTAAATATTTCCATCGCCATAAAACCTGCTATCGATCAGTTTTTAATCGGTTTCGCCTGCTCGGCCTTTTGTTGCCGTTGCTGCTTTACCAGGATCCGACGTATCCGCGGCATAATATTCTCAGCTTCTATTACCGCATCGCTTACCAGCGTTTCGATCCTGTTACGAAAGACGCCATATATCGCCAGAGCTGGTATTGCAATCGCCAGTCCCCAGAAAGTCGTCACCAGCGCAACCGATATTCCGCCTGCCAGTTGTGCCGGTTGAGGCTGACCACCTGCCACCACTATCGTGTCGAAAAGTTTGATCATCCCGAAAACCGTACCAAACAATCCGACCATTGGCGAGACGTTACCAATAAGGCTCAGCCATTCGATCTTTCGCAAGAGCCCAGCCGCCTGATCCTGCAAAGATTCGGTCAGGACGCTTCGCATTCTAAAGAAGTCCCCGCCGCTTTTACTAACTGCCTGGACAACTGCCACACTTACAAGGTTGTCTCTGCCAGTGAGTTGTGTCTCTAATTTTCCAATCCCAAACTGCTCGATCGCCTTGACGATTTGTTCGGAAGTTGCTTCAGGCAGCAGTTTTTTCCGCCTGATATTTAGACTATGCTCAACCGCCAGTGAAACCATCAAAACTGACATCGGAAACAGCACGAACCAGACGATGGGCCCGCCGCTGGCGACAAACTGCCCGAAAAACGTTCGCTGATTTGCCGAGTTCAGCCCAGAGAAACTATTCTGCATTGCAACCACTACCAAAATAAGTACGAGCACCAGGGCGATTAGCAAGATAACTCTTTTCGACAAAAAACCTTTAACCATAAAACATCCCAATAATCAATTATCATGAATCAATCTAAATTTCCCGCCGCTTCGTTTTGCTATCGACTCAAGCATCGTGCGGTCCTGACGTTGCGGCCAGAACCCGATCGTATTGATCTTTGTCGCTGAGCTCGGGCCTTTAAACAGCTTAGCTATTCTTTGGCTTTGGTTTGTCAACTCAAAACCGTCTGTGAGAAAATAAATGATACCGGCACCTTGGCCGCTGTTATCTCGAACCCGCATAGCTCTTTCCATGGCTGTTATCGCGTCACCCTGCCCGGCGGGCTTGACTTTATCGGTAAAATTATAGGCTGCCGCCTTTGACCGCACAGTCGCACGAATCAGACTGCCTTTACCGGATTCAAACATTTTCCCGCTGCCGAAAAAGATTATATAAAAATATTGGTCCGGCTCAAGACTGGCGATCGAAGCCTTAAGTTTTTTTCTAACCCTTGTAAACAAGCCCTTCATACTGCCCGAACAATCCACAACGTAACATATCTTACGCTCATCGGTCCAGCTGCCGAAGAATTCCACTGCTCTCGACGAAATATTATTTTCAGTGGTCAACGCCATATTTGCTCTCGAAGAGGCTGAAAGGTTCGGCAGACCCTCAATCTCGCTCGCCGGTTTGGTAAATATCGAACTTGATAATAATTGCTCATCTTCGACTGCTGCGGGGCGAAATCTTTTGACTTTCGGCTTAGCGATTACGCCTGGCTTTTCGATCAGTTTCTTAACCTGGCTTATCGAGCCTAAGACCGTGACATTATCCGGAAGCTGAGACTGCGCCCGAGAGAATCTGGTAATACCGAATAGGCCAAAGACCACCAGGTGTATCACGGTAGAAACCAAAACAGCCCAAAATGTCACGCCGCCTCTAAAGCGCAAACTAAACCCTCCTGTGGCTTAGTAAATAAATCAATCAACGATCCTGATCTGCGAAAGACCAGGTACCAGCATATTATAAACCTCCATTACTTCACCGTTGTGCAGACGGATACAGCCACGAGAACTTGCCGTACCAATACTATTGGGCTCATTAGTACCGTGAAGACCAAAACCGCTCTGGCCTACGGCGTCATCTTCAATTCCCTTTAGCGCGATCCAGCAGGAACCTAAAGGGTAATCCTCATCATTGGGATAATACGTTCTGCCGGTTTCGGTATCGGTCCAAACAGGTTTTATTACTTTGCCATCCGGTTTAACAACCCAGAGCCCTGTCGGTGTTTGCCTGCTTTGTTTGCCCAGACCTATAGCAAAAGTTTTAACAAAAGTGTCCTTCTGAAGATATATATCCATTGTAAATGTTGAACGATGCACAATCGCATGGAACGGGCCGTTAACGATCTTGATTTTTTTGCCGGCTCTTAGTGACTCAGCGCGAGGCAGGTTATTGATCGTGAGAAGAAATTCCCACGGCACTTTATACATCTTGGCGATATTACGAAGCTGATCTCCGGGCTGAACCAGATAACTGCCGCACAAACTGTCCTGCGGGAAGATATTTTTACTGAACAGCCAGTCCTGAGCCAATTGCCCGAGCTGGGCCTTAACGGTCCTGGATTGCTGGCGGTTTATATGCATCCCCAATACATCGTTGAGTATCATCCGAGCCTTTATGATCTTAGTGGGGGTTGTATTGATAAGCGATTGAGCTTCGGCGATAAGTTCGTCAGCCCTGGCGTTGGGGTCGGCCATGGGTTCAGGCTCTACCTTTATCGCAACAACAACTTTTTCTTCGATCGGCTCAGGGATTATCACAGGAGCTTCAACTGTTTCATCAGGATTAACATCTATCGAAATTACACTATCATCTTGCTGGTCTGAATCCTTCTTAAGCCAAAATACCGCCAGAACAACGACCAACAATATAATAACCGTGAAAACGATCCCCCGCCTGCGTTTTCTTCTTCTGCTATACAACCCCGAAGAGTAACGAGCCATCCTGAATCTCCTTTGATCACTAAATACTAAAATTTATCCATATTACAATACACTACTTCTTCGTCAGTAACAAGAAAATCTACTGACCTGTCGTGCTGTGAGATTGGCACCGAATCAACGATCTGCTGGCTGAACCCGAACCCGCACTTTGACGCCAGCAGCCTTCGATTGTCCAAAAATCTATCATAATACCCGCCTCCACGACCGAGACGATGCCCAGTTCGATCAAAACCAAGCCCTGGCGTAACCACCAGATCGATCCTCTCGAACGTTACGGCCACATCGGAGATTGGGTTTCGCAAGCCGGCAGGATCGGTAGTAAGACCATCTTCGAGCGAATTTATCTCAACCGCGATCATACGCCCTTTTTCCTGGCAGACTTTCGGCACCAAAACCGTTTTACCCTGCTGCCAGGCACTGACAATAGCCTCTGTGGTATCGATCTCGGCGGGCATCGACAGGAACATCATAATCGTATCAGCCTCCTGGAATTCGGTCAGCGATAACAAATTCTGACAGGCATAACTACTTTTTGCCTTTAGCTCTTCTCTGCTGAGCCCGGAAAGAAAACCACGTAATTTAGAACGCAACTGCTTTTTATCCATAATCACAAATCCATTGTCAACTGTTGTAACTTTTGCAAATAATGCTGAATATTTTTTTCCTGTCCCATGTCTTTCGGGCTATAATATTTTTTCTTCGCCGCCTTAGGCAGATATTCCTGCGGCACAAATCCACCCTGGAAATTATGCGGATATTTATAATCAACTCCGAAGCCCGCCTTTTTGGCAGCGGCGTAATGACTGTCCTTCAAATGTTTCGGCACAGCTACGGTCTTTTGTGTTTTTACATCTTCGACAGCCTTCCAGATCGCAGAGGCAGACGCGTTTGATTTCGGCGCACATGCAATATACAAAGCCGCTTGTGCCAGGGGTAGCTGCGCTTCGGGCAGGCCGACAAACTCACATATCTGCACAGCCGCCGCTGCCAGAACTGTCGCCATCGGGTCAGCGTTACCGACATCCTCAGCGGCAGTAACAGCGATCCTTCGGGCGATAAAGCGAATATCCTCACCGCCTGCCAGCATCCGTGCAAGCCAGTAAACCGTAGCGTCCGGGTCGCTGCCGCGCATACTCTTTTGCAATGCGCTGGCCAGATCGTAATGAGTATCGCCGGTGCCGTCGTAGCTGATCGTCTTTTGTTGTATCGACTCTTTGGCGAGTTCCAGATTAAATTTTACTCTTTCGCCCTGCTGTCGCGCCGCCTGCGATAACACCCCCACCTCAAGTGCTGTCAATGCCTTGCGTGCATCCCCGTCGCTCATCACCGCCAGAAAGTTCAACGCCTTTTCATCAGCATCGATATCATATTTACCCAGCCCGCGACGCTCGTCACTGATCGCTTTTTTAAGCAGGCCTACAATGTCCTCGGTATCAAGCAGTTCAAAACGAAAGACCGTACTGCGCGAGATTAGAGGCGAATTCACCGAAAAATAAGGATTCTCAGTAGTAGCCCCGATCAGGATCAATATCCCCGATTCCACATCATCTAATAGTACATCCTGTTGAGCGCGGTTAAAGCGGTGTATCTCATCGATAAACAATACAGTCCTTTTCCCGCTACCCGCCAAAGAGTCCCGGGCACGAGAGATTATCTCGCGAATATCCTTAACGCTCGCCGCCGGTGCGCTTAGATAATGGAACTGAGCCCTGGTATAATTAGCGATCACCATCGCAAGCGAAGTTTTGCCCACGCCGGGCGGACCGTAAAATATCACACTACTGAGCCTGTCAGCTTCGAGCATTCTCGTTAAAAGCTTATCAGGCCCAACGAAATGCCCCTGCCCGGCAAAATCTTCCAAGCTCGCCGGCCTCATACGAACAGCCAACGGTGCCGCGGCAGAAAGATTAGCCTCTTCCGATTGCCTGAAAAGTGTGTTATCGTCATTACTCTTAAGCATTAGCACCATTATACGCAAAACACATCATGTTGTCGAAAACTTATTTCTTACAGATCATCCCAACAGACTCCTGACCGTGAGAGATGAAAAAAAAGCCGGATTCCCAAGAAAAAGCGGAATCCAGCTTAGGAGGAGGGTGTGAAATGCATTCTATAATATAAGCGAACCCGAAACCGTAAATATTGAACAAAAAAATAAAATAATTTTAATTTTTTCATGCTATTGCGGCAAAAGGGATTCTTATTGCCGTTTTTTAGCTTTAGATACAGCAGGTTTTTTTGATATTAGGCCCTTTCTTCGAGCCTCTTCGATGACTGGGCTTTGGTAGTCGAGACATGGTGCCCACCACATAGCGGTGTCGGAACCGTCTCGCCAGCCGCAAATTTCTTTTAGCGTACCGATGCGTTCATATATTCTTTTATAAAGTTTTGCAGCCGGCATCGTAGCCCCTGGAGCTAAACCTAACCGCTCCAGAATCATAAGACCCCTTAGAGAATTTTTTATGTGCATTCCATAGCAGAGGTGTTCATCCGGATGGTAAATATTACAAGAATCGCAAGCCATACAGCAGCCTTCACAGATAGTTACCGGGATGTTGGGATTTTCTTCCATGCGTTTACGCAACTCGATCAGGTTGTCCTGTATTAATGGTTCTTTGATCTGCGCGGTACAAAGGATGCAGAGAAGATGTTGAGGACGAATATAAAGATGTTCGGCCTTGTTGATGATGTTCCTGGCGGAATTTTTCTTTGCCTGTGCCATATCCTGTTTAGAACGAGGACGAATCATAGCCCATAAACCAGAGGCCTCCATTTCTTCACCGAGTTGGGTTTGCTCCTGGAGATTAAACTTTGGGCCATTAGCTATTTTCTCGTAGTAGCCTTTTGTCGCATGAGGGCATTGCGGCCAGGTTTTCGATTTTTTCGAACCGGTCCTGCAGATACCATCAAGTGTGGGTTGTCTTTCAAAAAGAACCGAATACACAAAGTAAGCAGGTATTACGGTATTCGGTATGATTCCTAACACTCGGCAGACTTCAAGGTCCTTGCGTCGCCAAACATAATTGTCGCTGCGAGTTTTAAAATTCTTCGATAGCGGCTTCTTGCCTCGCTTTTCATATACATCAAAAAAATGGTTGCTGATGATATCGACATCCGCGGTGATCTTGAGTCCAACGTAGGGATAAGCCCACATTGCCTTGAGCAGGCGATCTATCGCACCTTTTCCGGGAGGCGGAGTTTTACAGCCGCCACGTCTACAGACCGCACAGATCAAATGATGCCCCGGTATTTCAAGAACCTTTGCCTCCGGCCCGGAGAATTTATTACATCGCATGCGTTGTGATGCACGTTTCTTGTCACTCATAGCTGTTTTCATCCACTTTTATATTTTTTTGATTAAGGCACATAGTAAGTAGTCGTTTGCTTATGGTCGAGTACCGTACTGCCCGAGACAGGGCCAAGCTTTACCATCAGATCATAGCCGCCACTTTGAGGTTTCCAGGGAGCTTCTATTCGCAATTGATTTTCCAGAAGGTTATTGCCGGCGGGCACCTTAGGAACCATAGTTGCTTTCAAAAGTTTACCGTCAACATAAATATTTACCGCTACTGGTCCGGAATCCATTCCCCCGATATTGCTAACTGCCGCGGTTATCAGATAGCTGCCGTCATCTTGTTTATTAACCCAAAGATTCCCAGGCAGAACAGTAACTAACGGCATAATAAAATAATCACGTAATAAACTCTCAATAAATTGATCATCTGCCACACTTGCTGTGCTGTGATAAAAGCCCAATCCGCGCATCTCAGGCCACTTACGACGAAGATGACGAACTATAGCCTCCATCTTTCCACGGTTAAAAGCACCTAACGAGCCCTTGTGAACGCCAGTATTAGTCAGATCAACCGAAGTGATGAACTGGGTGCCCTTTCCGGTGGGCACTAACAGATCGGCCTGCCATGCGGGAAGCATCCTTGCGTCGAGCGAGTTATAAATATTCTCACGACCAAGCTGCAAAGGCCCCCAGTAAAAGACATAGGACTCGGCTACTACCAGATCACAACGGCCCCGATACAAAGCCGTCTGTTCCGGGTAACTCGAACCTGAGTGCCATACATAGAAGAACTTATCGGGATGCTTTTCCTTAGCATTCTTCAAGCCCGCCATGAAGAGCTTATAATAGTCCAGGGTTGCCTGAGTCAGATAACCGCCGCACTCATCTATACCAATACCGTCATAATACTCTATATTTTTCTGAAGACCTTCGCTAATAGTATTGGCAGTGCCTCCTTCTGGAATCTTGGCACCCTTAAAGGCAAGAGCCTTAACACCTCTTTCTCGCCATTGCTCGACGTTAGACTGACCCGAACAACTCCAGATCGTTGCCCACCGAAGATGTTTTTCGGAACCATACCACGGAAAATGAGGCTGACGACCATCAATAACCACCGGCAGCTCGATCGTCCCAACATTATTGTTTTCGTTGCTCTCTGCGATCTCGTTATTCGGGTCCAAAGTTGCTGTCACAAAATATTGACCATTGCTCAGAGCTTTCCACTCTACAAAGCCTGTAGCAGTTTTTTTGCTATTACCAAGGCGAAACCGGCCTTTTCTCTTAGCTGGTACCCATTCAGTAGCGGTTGTTCCCTTTTTGTCGAGTTTGAGGCTTACCATTTTATTTATTACCTCACCGCCCGGCGTAGCAATACTGACATTAGCCTTGATCTTACCCGTAATTTCACCCTCGATCGTTGCCCGCACCGTAATTTTAACCGTTTGAGCCTCTGCAGGTATCAAAGGATTGGTAAACAATCCGCTTACGCTGTAATACTTGGTATCTATACTAAGATCACCCCCGTAAGCACTGCCCACAAGCACAAAAACAGCGATAATCCCAACAATACGTCTCAGGCTAATCATAAATTTCTCCTTAAGATAAAAATTTATATTTACATCAGAACCCCACCCATTTTATAAAATACAATCCTGCATTACAAACAAAATCCTCCAGCTAACCAAACAAAAGCACCCCTAACAGCTTATGTTAAGAACACTTTTTTCTTCGGTCACTTTGAGATCGGTTAGAAAGATTCTAATCTCACGGCCCAGTGGCAGTCGCAGGCGGCAGATCGGACAGTTCCAAAAACGTTCCGCGAATCCATGGGACGCCCATATTATGGTAGGGTGACATACTCGCGTCAGCTGTGTCGTCGCTGTAATGGGCGACAAAAATGCGGCCGTCATCTAACTGTATCCAGCCCGAATACCCCTGGTCATGACCGCTTACACTGGCATCGATCTCTATGATGTGATCCATCTGATACTCATCCGGGAAACCATCACGCGAAGCTACCCAGGAGTATTCCCGATGGCCGGTAGTCGGGTCGTCAAGTACTTCTTCGACCCGCTTCCAGATACTGTAGCCGGTAGTGTCAGGCGAGATGTGACGCAGATATACATCCGGCCCGGAACTCATAACATCACCTTCGGTAGTCCCGGATCCGCACTGCTCATTGCCAAAGGCCAATGAATAATAGCTCGTAAAAACACTTGTTTCAGTTGGATTAGAATTCTTGCTCTTAACCCGATCATCTCCATAGTCACCGTCAAATTCCAATACGCCATCAACATAAAGCCGCATTCGCCCGACCTGGCTCATAATACGGTAAGTATGAAAAACTCCTGGCGTGACATCGACACGGACAGCCGGATCATGCGCCGTCACAATATGGTCGGGGAATATCCGAAGCTTACCTGCAAAAGGCACCGACAACGTTGCGGCATAACCATCGTTGCGAAGGACTTTAACTTCAGCAGTGACGTCAACAACACAGCCGCCGGTATCGGGCGGTCGCATGTTATACATTGTGAACTGGCCTCGACGGCCATCGTTGTCAATGTGCAAGGCGCCGTCTTTTAAGCCTACACTTTCATGGTCATTGAAGTGGCCGGCCGAAATTTGGAACCCGGTCATGTCATTCGGGTCGCCGACCCAGCCCCACAAAGCTGCCCTGCCGATACCCGAACGATATGTCACCAGAGCCCTTCCGTCACTTAGTAAACCAGCGCACGTTCTGCCTGAAACCTGGAACGGCGATTCGAACCAATCCCACGTAAGGCCCTTGTCGCTGGAAAAAGCTCTTACAGAAGGCATATTGTCACCTCGCGAGCCGCGTGTGAATATCAACAACCTGCCGTCGAGCAATTCAACGATACTGGATTCGTCGGTACCATGTGGCTGATATGCCGCCTTAAGATCCGACCAGAATGCCCACGATTGACCGCGGTCGGTCGAGCGGAATATCTCCACCCAGATAGGAATCGGGCCCTCATAATCGACCCTTGAATTAGCGATCAGCCATGAGCCGTCAGACAATTCCGTGATCCTGCTCGGACAACTCGAAGCTGTCCCGCCCGCGACGGCCACGTTAAGCTTTCGCTCATTTGTCCAGGTGTTGCCTCCATCGGTACTGTCAAAGAAAACAACTCCACAATCACTGCACTTGGCGCCGCCCCAGTCATCGAGCATAACCAATGAACCATCACTTAGCCTGCGAAGTCTCGGCACATGTCCGCCAAAATTAGTTGGTGTCGCAACAGGCGGCGTCCATGTCTGTCCAAGGTCGTAGCTGTGGCTTATCGAGCTGCTACGTGCCGTGCCGCCTGTATGGGAGCTGTTACGCCACACACAGACAAGATGATTCGGCCCGGCCTGGGCAACATCTGGAAAACCGGCGTGGAACCCTTCCTCTCTGAATATCGTGACATGCTTACCGGGTTTGCGCCAGGTGGACCGCATCGAGCGGAACTCAAAGCCGGCGCCTGGCAAAACAACCTTGTCTGCCTTGGCTAACGGATGTGGACGAACCTGCTCGCCTTGAGCCCATTGGCTGCCGCGAACCATCACACTATCAATTACACTGGCGGGGTAATCTTCTGTAATCTCCACGTGATTTATACTCGTAACCGGATTGATCAACGGCTTATTCTCAGCCAACATAAACCAGTCATCGTCACCACGCCCGCTAACCCAGATCGTCATCTTACCGGCGTTCATATCCAGCTTGATCTTGAAATCGTAAGGCGTATCAGGCCGCATAAATGGGCCGAAATAATTTATACTGCCATCACTTGCCCAGCCAGTCATTTTCGCGGTACCGTCTGCTCGATTGTCATCACCCAAGCCAAAACGAACCGCCGGCACAAACACATCGCCGGTTTTCTCGCCTACTGAAACGACCTGCGGATATTTCGGCAGGTTCCCTGCTATCGGATTAACAGAGCCCATCTCAAAAGTAGCATAGACATACGCAACGTCTTTTACCGGCTCTATCTGCTCGGTCCTCAAAAGTGCCTTATCCAACTTATTACACCCCAAAGATGTAAACAAAACCAACACAGTGACAAGAATTACCTTTTTCATTTTATTCCCTTTATCATTTTAAACGGACATTTCCCATAGTTAGATACTTAGCCCCAGCGTCAAAATTTATATTTACATCAGAATCCCATGCATTTTATAAAATACAACCCTGCATTACAAACAAAACCCTTCAGCTTTACAGGCCTCATACGAACCATACAACGCCTGCGCACAAATAATGCAGCAAACATCGCTTTAATAAAGCTCGAACAGGCAACTCTCCGCGCCGCAATCCATTCCTGAAAAAATAATATAGAAAACACTTGACAAGCTGGAGATTATATTATAATCTCTAAGATAAATATTGATTTAATTGCTCAAAGTCCTAAAAAATACGGATATTATCATATAATTAAGGGTGAGGTAATGATTACAGAAAACGCGAATTTAACCGAGCAGACGGTTGAGCAGATCACCGAAATGATCGCTGCCAGCGGCCTTGATGCCGGAGAGACTTTTGCTACCGAAGCCCAACTCGAAAAAAGGCTCAACGTCTCAAGGCCCATAATTCGAGAAGCTGTCAGCAGGCTCCGGGCACTGGGGCTTCTGGAAAGTAAACAATGTGTTGGCCTTATTGTTTCTAAACCCGACCCTGTAGGCTTGTTTGAGCAGGCGCTCAATGGGGCGGTACTCGACCACCTCGATCTCCAGCAGTTGGCACAGTTACGATATACGCTGGAGATAGGTTCGATAGAACTTATCGCCAGAGAAGCCTCGCAGCAGCAGCTGGACAGACTAACCGAACTTGCTGAAGAATTCGCCAAGCCAGCCACAAAGAAAACCGGCAGAACCGTCGATGACATCGAACTTGATTTTCACCAGGCCATCCTTGAAGCTACTGGAAATGAAATGCTTCGGAGAATGCACAATATAGTTTCCGCCTACTTCGTCAGAAGTGCCCGCGAAGTCAAAGGCTGGGATACTAACACAACCGACGAAAACAGTATATGGGAGCACAGGGCGATTGCCCAGGCTCTATCAGAAAGAAATATTGAAAGAGCGCGAGCAATACTGTCAGGACACCTGGCTCCATTGCTTTGTGAAAAAGAAAATGAAAATAAGGAGAAAAAAGATGGTAGATGAAAAAAAGACGATACAAATAGCAGATCCATCAGGAAGAGGGACAGCTGCAGAATTCAAAGTTTCTTACCCAGCAAGGATAATAGGTTATGGGCAGGAAGAAATTGACCTGGTAGTGGATATAATGAAAAATTCTGAGTCACAAACTCAAGGCGATTATCTCAAAAAGTTCGAGACTGATTTTGCTGAATACCTTGGGGTTAAAAACGCATTCGCTGTCACCAATTGTACCAATGCCCTGATGTTCTCTGCTGTTTTGGCAGGGCTGGGCAAAGGTGACGAAGTGATCGTTCCTGCTTATACGTTCTGCGCAACTGGTATCGCGATGGGCCATACCGGCGCTAAGATCGTATGGGCGGACATGGATACTGATTCATGGATGGTCGATCCCAAAGATGTCGAACGCAAGATCACACCTAAAACTAAGGCTATAGCAGTCGTTCATCTGCTGGGGACCCCAGTGGATATGCCGGCTATTATGGCGATCGCAGAAAAACACAATTTGAAAGTCATCGAAGACTGCGCACAGGCTCCGGGGGCATCGATCAACTGTAAAAAGGTCGGCAGTTTTGGCGACTTCGCATGCTTTAGCTTCCACACGGCTAAGAATTTTACAACGCTTGGCGAAGGTGGGGTTTTGGTGATCAAATCCGATGAAGATGCTAAGAAGGTAAAGGGCATGCGTTTTTGTGGCGCAAGGCCTTTCCCCGAACCAAGAGATAGATTTTGGGTCCCTGCTATGAGCAGCGTTGATACCGATATCGAGGGCGTTTGGCCGTTCAATTATTGCCTGGGAGAAGCACAATGCGCAGTTGGAAGCAGCATGCTCAAAAAGCTCGATAAGATTAATGACACTTTGATCGCCCAGGCCAACAGGATCAAAGAAGGCCTGGCTGATACGCCGGAAATTTCTTTCGCCAAGGTTTCCGAAGGCTACAAGCATATCTTCCATGCCTTTGTTATGCACTTTGACGGTTCAGCTTTCGGCAAAGATCGTAACAACCTGATGGATATTCTTGTAAATGATTTCAAGATCAAGGCGATCGTACAGTACTATCCATTGTACCGCTTCCCACTGTTCCAGAAACTCGGTGCCGGTGAGCATGATTGTCCAGTACTGAAAAGCTGGTGGGATAATTCCTTCAGTTTCCCCTGGTGGTGCGGTATGCCGGAAGAAACTCTTGACTACATGGTCTCAAGCCTAAAAGAGGCTATCAAAAAATTAAAAGCATAAGCGTCGTTAATGTCGAAACTAAAATGTTGCTGTGACCGGGTGTTTAATTTCAACGCAGGGGAAAAAATTATGGAGCATAGAGAAATACCAAAAACTGATTTAACCGTTTCAACGATCTGCCTTGGCACGATGACTTTCGGCACCCCCGTTGAAGAATCCGAAGCTATCAAGATCACCCAATGGGCACTCGATAATGGCGTCAATTTCATTGACACCGCAAATATGTACCAGGGTTACACACGTTCCCTTGGTTCACCCGGCGAAGTTGCCGAGAACATTCTTGGAAAAGCCTTAAAGGGCAGAAGAGACCAGGCTGTCCTGGCGACTAAGGTTGGCATGAAAGTAGGCGATCGGCCAGAAGACGAATACACCAGCCCAGCCGCTATCAAAAAGCACCTCGATAAAAGCCTTAAACGGCTCGCTACCGATTTCATCGACATCTACTACCTCCATCGCCCCGACCCTGATACGGCCGTAGTCGATACCATTGGTGCTCTTAACGAAGCTATCACTGCCGGCAAGATCAAACATTATGGAATCAGCAATTTCTCCGCTCAGCAAACCGTAGAGCTTATCGAAATAGCGGATGCTAACAGTCTGCCTCGCCCGGTTATCCATCAGCCGCCGTATAGCCTGCTCAACTCAGACCTCGAAAAGGACCTGCTGCCTTTATGTGAGAACCAGCAGATTGCCGTTGCACCATATCAGGTACTTCAAGGCGGCGCTTTGACGGGCAAATACCAACGCAGCCAGACCCCGCTGGCCGATTCGCGCATAAATGAAAAACCGCAGTGGATACCTGAACTTAACGATGAACTTTTTGATAAGCTCGAAGCGATTGAAGCTCAGGCCAAACAAAAGGGCAGAACGATCTTAGAACATACGTTAAAAGAGACCTTAGCCAAACCGGCGGTTACTTCATTGGTCCTCGGCGTCAAACGGATCGATCAGCTCGAAAGTTTAATTACTGCGGTTAGCTGAAAAGGAGTTAGATAATGATAATTGGTGTTCCTAAAGAGATCAAGTCCGGCGAATATCGTGTGGCTTTGCTGCCGGTCGGGGCAGAGCTTTTGGTAAGGGATGGCCATAGCGTACTTATCGAGCGTCAGGCAGGCCAGGGCAGCGGTTTCGAGGACGAGCAGTACATAAAGGCTGGCGCCGAAATTGTTGACAGTCCTCAGGAGCTTTACAGTTGCTGTGAGATGGTCGTAAAGGTCAAAGAGCCTCAGCCTAACGAGATCAAAATGTTTCACTCTGACCAGATCGTCTTCTGCTATTTTCATTTTGCCGCATCCGCCGAGTTAACCCAGAGCTGTTTAGATGTCGGAATTTCCGCTCTTGCATACGAGACCCTCGAAGATTCTCACGGCAGATTGCCTCTGCTTACACCAATGAGTGAAGTAGCAGGCAAAATGTCGATTCAGGAAGGTGCCAAGTATCTGGAAAGACCTTTGATGGGCCGCGGCATACTTCTTGGCGGTGTCGCAGGTGTGGCGCCTGCTAATGTTTTGATACTTGGCGGCGGTGTGGTCGGTACAAACGCAGCACAGATGGCTGCCGGACTCGGCGCAAATGTTACTATCATGGACATCGACCTCGATCGCTTGCGTTACCTCGATGATATAATGCCAGCCAATGTCACAACAATTTATTGTGATCCTCACGCAGTCGAACAGTACGCTGTAAAGGCGGATCTGGTAGTAGGAGCGGTACTGATCCCCGCAGGCAAGGCCCCGACTTTGATCTCAAAGTCACTGGTCGCAAAAATGAAAAAAGGAAGCGTTATCGTAGACGTCAGCGTTGACCAAGGCGGCTGCATAGAAACATGCAAACCAACCACACACCGCGAGCCGACATACCTGGTAGATGGAGTTGTACATTATTGTGTAGCAAACATCCCCGGAGCGGTAGGCAGAACCTCAAGTCAGGCGCTTTGTAATGCAACACTGCCTTATGCCCGGCAACTGGCGAGTTTAGGCGTAGACAAATTTACAGCGCAAAGCCCAGGACATCTGGTTTGCCTAAACATTAAGCAAGGCAAGATCATGCATAAAACAGTATCAGATGTATTTGCTAATCTCACGTAATGCAAACCAACAGGGCCCAGAGTGGAAGCGAAGGGTAATTGATGTTAAGCCAAAGTTTTTTGAAAACGCTGCTTAGTCTGGCCTATCAGGTAGAAGCTGCCGGTAATACAGATCAGGTCTTCTCTGCCGACCGCGCTTTTAGCCAACTGTAACGCCTGCCCCAGGCTCGGAGCGCTCTGGCACATCTTGCCGCACATTTCCGTGTACATATCCGACAGCTCGTCAGGCATCATCGCCTTAGCCGATTTGCTGCGAGTAAAGATCACCTTGTCGGCGCCATACTGAAGCTCATTCAGCATCCCCATAACATCCTTGTCGCTGTTACAACCGAAGATAATCACCATCGAATCGTAAGGAATATTCTGACCCGTAGCGTGTATCAACGCCTTAATGCTCGCCGCGTTATGAGCGGCATCGATCATAATTCGCGGATCTTCGCAAACTATCTCCATCCTTCCTGCAAGAAAGACATTACCAAGGCCTTCCATTGCCTTTTCATTGTCGATCTCATAACCGCTCGATTTGAGACTATCGAGCATAGCAAGAGCCAGACCGCAGTTGATCGCCTGGTGTTGACCATGAAGAGGTACACGCAAATGTTCGAATTTACTCGTATCAGTTGTCAGGCATATCCTGTTGTGAGGACCATGTTCACGAGATGTTTCAAACCGATAAGAAAAATCGATCTCCCTGCCCGTCACACTAAAAGGTGCATTGACAGCGGCGGCTTGCGACTCGAGAACGCCCATCGCTTCAGGATGCTGTTTGACCGTAACAACCGGAACACCTCGCTTAAAAATGCCAGCCTTTTCCCTGGCGATGCTGTCAATAGTTGAACCTAACTGCCCCTGATGGTCCAGACTCAGACTCGTTATGCCAATAACCTCTGGTTTGATAACGTTCGTGCTATCAAGACGACCGCCCAAACCTGTTTCGATTATCGCTATATCAACCTTGCTGTCGAGAAAATGCATAAATGCTATTGCCGTCATGATCTCAAAGAAACTTGCTTCGTCAGTCTTAGCCAATTTCTCTACAGGTGCGTAAATACGATTGAGCAAACCCAGCATCTGATCGTCGTTGATCATTTCAGAATCAACCGTGATCCGCTCGTGCAGTTCGACAACATGTGGCGAAGTATACAAGCCAACCTTGTAGCCGTTAGACTCAAGCATCCGCGCCAGCATCGTAGCGGTCGAACCTTTTCCTTTTGTACCGGCTATATGGACTGTAGGGGTTTTTTTATGTGGATTACCCACCAACGACAAAAGCTTTTCCATTCTGCTAAGATTGAAAGTGCTAACATTGTACCTCAGACGAGTTTCCTTTTCGTAGTTCGTACGGCTGTAAAGGTACTTCAAGGCAGTTTCATAGTTCCTAAACGCCTTCTTGCTCTTGACCTTAGAAACTTTTGAAGTACTCTTTTTCACTCGTTTCTTAACAGTCTTCTTAGTTGTCTTTAATGTTTTTACCATAGACCACAATAATATCATATTAAACACCCTAAGTCAATATGGTATGGCGAAAAATATATAAAAAATAGCTCGCTTATGGGACGTAACATCTTTTTAACAAAAAACTTACAAAAATAACACAAAGCCCCTAATTCTTTTTAGATCAAACACCCATTACCACTATTTGTGATTAGATAATTAGCGTAGCTTATAGAAATGGGTGGATTTATTCAAAAAACAGGCCATTGGATATGCACCATAGGAGTAGTTTAGAGTTTATCCTGACATGAAAAAAAGTTTCGGCCAAGGACCGAATCATTAATTTTGATTTTTAACATTTACATTTTCAAACTGGCCGTAGGTCAGTTTGAGCTTATTCATGACGAAGCGATTCGATCGGGTCCATATTCGCTGCTCGGTAAGCCGGATACATTCCAAATATTATTCCGATTAGTGCGCTGATACCAAATGCCAATATCAACGATCCGCTCGTAATGATCGTTTGCATGTTTGCGAAGTAAGTAACACAAAACGGGATCACAACTCCAAGAACGGTACCCAAAATTCCGCCGATAAATGTCAATAGCAGAGTCTCCGAGAGAAACTGAACAATGATATCATGTTTTTTAGCGCCAAGCGCTCGGCGAATTCCGATCTCTCGCGTCCGCTCACTGACCGTTGCCAGCATAATATTCATAATACCTATTCCGCCAACAAGAAGTGAGATCGCCGCGATAGAGCCAAGAACAATACTGTAGATACGTTTCCTACGCTCCGCTTCCCGCAGCAATTCCAAAGGGACTATTATCTGATAGTCCTGCTTATCTTCATGAAGTCGGCTCAGCAATGCGTTTAGTATATTACGCATCGGAAGAACCTGCTCAGCCGAGTCAACTTTGACGGTTATTTTTTGAAGTTCCACTTTTTCGGCACTGCGACTTCCTCCGCTTATACTAAACGACAACTCTCCAAAGCGCACCTTCGCCGTTGTCAGCGGAATATAGACGTTGCCGATTGTCCCATTTCCTAAATCCATCTCTACGCCGCTATTACCGAAAGCACCTTTACTTAAAACCACTGTCGGCTTTCTGGCGATACCGACCACACGATAAAAATAACCCTGGATCTGAATATCCTTGCCGATCGGGTCATCGAAAGCAAAAATTGCCTTGGCGACCTGATCGTCAATAACACAAACACATTGCTGATGAGTAAGGTCGGCACTACTCAAAAAACGCCCTCGAACCACACGGATCGCGGATATCTCGGTATACCACGGAATGGTACCGATGATCTTGATGGACGATCTGCGGTTAAGGTATCTTGCCTGCTGATCGATCTCCCGAATCGGAACCGAAACTTCAATGTTGGGAATAGTGTGACGAATAGATTCGGCATCATTGTAAGTCAGTCCATAATTGCGAACTGTCTCAACCTCGCCGCTGTTTGTCTGCTGTTCAGGAGGCTTGGCCGTTTCAATGATCAGATTCGTACTGCCGAGTTGAGCGATCGCGTCCTGAGCCTCTTTGCTCGCCCCCTCGCCTATCGCCAACATTGCGATAACCGAGCAAACACCAAAGACGATTCCCAGCATAGTCAAAATTGACCGAAGCCGATGAACCCAAAGACTCTTGATCCCTAACTTAATCGTCCTTTTAATTTTGAACAACTGCATAATTATCGGTTGCCGTTAAACTCTTGTCTTTCAATTCGCCCATCAAGAAGATGGATCGTCCGCTGCGCCTTGGCGGCGATATGCTCGTCATGGGTCACAACTATCAGCGTCTTACCCTGGCGATGCAGCTCGTCGAGTATACCAAGTATCTCAGCGCCGCTTTGCGAATCAAGATTACCCGTAGGCTCATCGGCCAGAATTATCGCGGGATCATTCGATAGCGACCTGGCGATAGCCACACGCTGCTGCTGACCGCCGCTCAATTCCCATGGACGATGTTTGAGCCTGTCGCCGAGTCCGACCATCTCCGCTAATTCACGCGCACGGGCAAAGCTCTTATGTTCGCTTATCCCCTGGTAGTACATCGGGATCTCGATATTTTCAATTACATTAAGCTGAGCGATAAGATTATAAGATTGGAAAATAAACCCGATCCTCAAGCCGCGGATCGTTGACAGTTCATCATCGTCGAGTTTCGAGACGTCTTCATCTGCCAATATATAACTGCCATTCGTAGGCTTATCCAGACATCCCAACACATTGAGCAGGGTCGATTTACCCGAGCCGCTCGGACCCATGATCGCGACATATTCACCACGCTGAATATCTAAATTCAGTTCACGAAGCGCAAAAAGCTCATATTCACCGATTTGGTAAACCTTATTAACGTTTTGGATACTAACTACTGACATATACCGACCCACTATTATTTTTCTTCGGTTAATCGTGGTGGATTGAGTAACACTTTTTCACCTTCACTCAAACCGCTTTTGATCTCGACAAAGTTCTCGTTGAACGCTCCTGTTTCAACTTCTCGCTGCTCAGAGCCTTTGCCGTTGGAAACGAAGCAGACTTTTTTACCCTCAACATTGATCACCGCCTGGATCGGAACATTAATTACATCTTTGAGTTGCTCTATTATAACTTCGACTTTAGCACTCATTCCCGTCTTAAGAAATTCATACGTACCTTCGATGCTAACGTCTGTAGAGTAGACTTTAAGATCAGGGTTGAGCCATTCCTCAGGATCCGCCATAGGCGCCTTTTTCAGCACTTTGCCGGTAAAGCTTTTTTCCGGAAAGGCCGGCACCATGATTTTTGCCAGCTGTCCAAGCCGAATCTTATCGACCCAGGTCTCATGAACCTTGATCTCGACCTTCATTTCAGATGAGTCTGGTATCGAAATGATTTTTTGACGTTCTCGAATTTCAGCGCCTATCTCGATGGGCCTGTTTCTCCGTTCCCATCTGCCGCCCATACTTGACGCATAGACTACTTCACCCGGCGATGGTGCTCTGATTATACAAGCTTTAAATTGCTTTTCCCACTTCTCCAGGCGCTCGGTCTGTAACGAGTACGTTGCCTTTTTGCTCTCAAGCTGGGCCAGAGCCTGGGCAAGCTTCGAACGGGCGCGGGCCAGAGTCCGGTCAAGTTCCCGCTTGGATTCTTCATAATCGGTCAGCAGTTTCTCTGCTTCTTTGCGAAACTCGTATTTTACAAACAGATCTTTCGCTGTTCTGGCCTGCTCTTTTTGGATATGACGTCGCTGCAAGTCCAGCTTGTCACCTTCCAGCTCGATCTCGGCCACATATTTGTTATCGAAAAGTTCCTGCGTACCCTCCAACTTATCTGCCGCACGGGCAAGTTCAGCCTCTGCCAGAGAAATATTGGCGTTTAATTCACGAAGTTTCTGCAAAGCCTCACCGCCAAGATTTGGGTCGTTATTGGGGTCATAGATAAGCGACGCGAAATCTACCTTGCCGGCACCGGGTGTTTTTGCCAGAGAAATAAGTCTTCCAGACACGATCTTGCCAAGGTATTTCTGAAGATCCATCAAAGCGAATCGAACCTTCATTTCCCCTGCCTGAATGTCACTGTCATTTTGCTTCTTCTGAATATCAAGGCTTTCATTCGCATCGGTATAACTCGCTGAGGCCGTCAGATATGTGATCTTCTGCTGGGTCAATTTTTGCTTTATATCCGACGAATCCAGTTCTACCAGTATCATCCCTTTATTAACATCTTCTGCTGTAATACAGGTGCCCTCATCGACAATACTGATTATCGTCGTCCTGCCTTCAACTTCAGACTTAAGATCGACCGAATTGAGCGCCTTAATGTCACCGGGCTCTGTTACACTGATAGTCAGGTCGCTTCGCATCACAGTAAACGTCCCAGCTTGCTTAGCTGAATTATCCGATTTACCCTTGACTGTTGTCAAAAAGACAGCACCGCCAATGCCGGCAACAATAATACAAACGATCAAGCCGATCACCAGCTTCCTGATTAATCCCGTTTTACCACTAGTTTTTTTATTCTTCATTCTAAATTCCAAATTCTAAATTCTATTTCCACATCCCGTCAGGGGCAACCTGTAATACACCGATATCACTGAAAAAGTTCAACTTAGCGATAGTATGATCGACCAACGCTGCCGTTAACGCGTTTTCCGCCTCTATCAAGGCGTCCTGTGATTCAAGCACATCGCGAGTTTTCGCGCGACCGGTTTTGAGCAGCATAGGCATACTTTCAACACGTTTACGCGCCAGTTCAAGCCCGATCTTACGAATCTTGTAAAGTTTCGCTGCCTCGTCCAGCTCCCTGTAACTTTGCCGAACCTGCAACTTAACCCTGTCTTCGGCCTCCTGGTAATCTCGCCGAATCTGTTCCAGCAATATCAACGACTCACGATAAATATTACGCTCTTCTTTGCGATCTAAAGGCAGATCCGACTCAACCCCGAGACTATAAATGCCGCGTTCAAATTCCAGCTTACCGTAATTGGTTTTACCCGCCGATGCCACATTCAAACCTCCTACCAGGTTCAAGCCGCCATCGAGACCATCGATCGCCACAACTATCTTGCGAACCGCGTCTTCGACCCTGTCAGCACTGTTAGCCAGGTCAAGCCGCCCAAGAAGACCGGTCTCGACCGCCATCTCCTGACTATACTCAGGCTGACTTATGCCGATCTCTTCCAATGCCTTTAGCTCGTTACTATCCAGATCAACATCCGCGTCTGTCGGCAGAGCCAGTAGTATTTTAAATTCATCCAGCCTCTGTTTATATCTTTGCTCTTCACTAATAAACCTGTCTCGAGCATCGAGTTCTCTTTGTTCTGCCTGGTCAACTTCAAACCAAGGCGTTCGACCTGTTTCTGCTTCCTTTTCAGACCGCTTCCTAAGTTCGACACGCCTTTGATAATTATTCCAGGCGTTTGTAACAACATTATTCTGCTGCAGAACACGATAATAACCCGACACTATCGTAACCACAAACGTCTTGCGAAAACGGTTAAACGTTCGGATCTGATACAGTGCGTTTCTTTCAGCCTGTGTCAACTGCTCCTGAACTACGTCACGACTACTGCCGCGAAGCAAAGGAACTGTTACCGTTGTTCTCAAAACAGAAGCGAGCGTAGTCCGCGGATCGCCGGTAAGAAATCGCGCCCAGTCCACTGCGATACTCGTCGTGATAAACGCACCGTCAGCAAGCAGCTGCTCAAAACCAAGCTCAGTATCAGCGTTTAACTGTTCTTCTCTGTCGCCGCTCGAATTGCGACCCTCGCCTTCCTTTAAGTATTTACCGTCGATAGTGCCAAACCATTGCCGCGCAAAATCATGCCGAACAAGAGTCAGATCAAGAGCTTGAAAATAAAGCTCTTCCTTTTGGGTTTGATATTCACGGTTGCTCGCCGTAGCTATAGCCACCGCCTCTGCAAGAGAGATGATCCCTGTCTTTGCTGCCGGGACATCGAGCCGGATATCGTTAGGCGATGGTTCAACATCACTTACCGTATAATTAACTTTTTCCCCGAATTCATCACTCCATTTATTATCGATGATCGAATACACTTCTTTGTCTGCCTGGATTTTATATTCTTCTTTAGTCTTGCACCCGCTCAGCGCAGAGATACACCACAGCGCGCATAGCGCAATGAAAAAATATCTTATTGTAATTCTCACCACGGCAAACATAAGAAAACCCTTCTCCGAACAGATTGCCCGCCTTGCGCAAACCCTCCATGTAGACATCCCTTATTATATAGCAAAAAATCACGAAAAACAAGATAATTCCCTGTTTTCGCCAGATACCGCCCCCTAACGTCCTATAAAACCGATAGTTAACCCCCAACTGTCAGCCTTTAACGATCAACTGCGGGCTCAACCAAAAAGTCTTCCGCAAAAAATTCGGCCCTCTCGGGATCAATTCGCTTAACCATCGGCAAAAGCAGCTTTTCGCCAACCCCGCATTGACCCTGCGCTGTGTTTATAGAAACAGTTACACTGCTCTTGCCAACATTATGAATTTCAACCGTTTGGTTGCGAGCAGCGAACATTTCGATATCATGTTTGCCCTTACCGACCTTCCAACTATTAATATCAACACACTTATCGCCCGCTATTATCAACACGCCATCTTTTTCATAAGCAAGCCGAAGATCGTTACTGCCCACAGTAAACTCATTTGTAATTTGCCCACCGATCCACAGCCGACAAAGACTGTTATTATCAGGGTCAGTATTAAGCAGATAAACCACGTTATACTCCGGCTCACCAGCAGCTTTATTGCTGTACACCGCGTAACGGATCCGGTCACTGCCCAGAAGACGAAATTCTCCCTGCTCGCCCGCAAGAACCACACGCAGAATATCACCTGCGAATTTGTTAAGCCCTTCGTCACCGGGATACTCCCACGCCGTCACAAGAAACGCTGTACCTTTGCCAAGCGAATTCTCGATAAGTACAGGCCGAGCAGCAACCTCCTGCTTTGTCACATAGTAATAGTCCGACCACCCGCTGATAACACGTCCCGTTGTCACCTCTACATTCGCCGGCGTATAATCACCTATAAAACGAGGATCGGTTTTGGTTCGCCACAATGGAAAACGATAAGACTCAAGCGAAGAATTAGTGATACACTTCATGCCTGCGACTGACTTTTGCCCTTTACCCGTAACCTTGACACCGAAAAGATCGGAAAAGTCACCACCTCGATAAAGCTTCAGATCGCTGGCTCTATCGACATGAGTGCTAAGTTGAGGCAGAAACATCACCAGGTGACCGCCGCCGGCAACATAACTCTTAAGCTTTTCATATATCTCATCGGTCATAGTATTCCAACTAAGAAACACCAGACTACTGTACTTTTGCAAAACATCCAAAGACGCTTCAATCGGCACGACATCATATTGACCGTATGGCGGATTGCCCGAAAAATCCATATCACCCTGAACAGTTTCTTTAGGCCAATCCTCTTTCCTGTAGAACTTATCGACCAGCCGCCACCCACGCTCAGCCGGCCCCTCTTTCCATTTGTCATCGTAATACTGGCCCCATGCATACGGATTCCACAAGCCGGGTGTACCATCATATTTCCCGTACACAATACCAAGTGACACTTTCGGTCCGCCAGCAGGACGACGATGGATCTTAGCGAACTGCCATGTCTCGCGGACAACATCCCGAATACGCCTAACATCCTTGTGCTCAAAGGGAAGATTGACATCCCTGCCGGTGTTTAAATATTTATAGTGCCCCGATTCCGGATAGATAAAACCAGCTCCACTGATATACGAATAAAACACACTATTTCGCCAACGCTTCTGGTAAAGTTCATCAAAACTCATCCCACCGTAAGCTTGTATTGCTATATGAGCGCCCCAATTTTTATCGAACGCCCGGGCCGCACCGCGGATCGCAGAATGCATCAAATGCGGGTCGCCCGGCATAACTTCAAGCAAAAGAACATCGATACCAGCTGCCACATGATGCTTGAACACCAGCGACGAATCCACATTCAGCAGCGTCCCGCCGCTAGCCTGATCACGTTCATAGGTCAGCCTATCCTTACAGTAATCAAGATACGCCTTTTCAGCTTGATCCACTGTTTCACAGCGAGGAAGATTCTTCCAGCTGTTAACTTTACGATCGATAGTATAAGCCTTGGGCCAATAAAGCACTCCACCGATTTCGCCGATGCACCATCTGCCATAATAATAATCCCCCGCCGCCGATATTATCTCGTCAAATCCGGCCTTTCCATAATTACGCTCAAGGTTTTGCTCATTTGCACCGCGTCTGGTCAGTCCCCAGAACATCAGGTATATCTCATTTTCCCTGCAGTAACGCGCAATTGCCAGCCCATCTTGCTTGTCAGCAGGGACTCCCATAACCACCAATTCGCCCAGCCTTATTTTCTTGTTAAGCTGAACTGTCGGCAGAGTTCTATCGATACTTGAACCTATAAGCACCTCTCTATTATCAGCTTCGATAGCTTTTAAAGGCTTTGCAAAAGTCCCTGCACCCAAAACGATCACCAAAACACTAACTGTTACCAATAAGAAGAAAACGTTTACATTTTTAAACATAACGCAGGACCTCCTTTATACACGGATTTTTTGAAACTGTTGCGACACCACAAAACCATAATAATCATATACCACCATTTTTTCAAGAATATTTAAGCAAGTCACATTTTTTATTGACTGTCACTGATTATCCGCTAAAATTCACATAACTTTTTGTTTCTCGAAACCAGATTATGAAAAAGCAACAAAAACATTCGCCGGATATCGAAAAATGGCTCAAGCTCATCCGAGCCAAAAACGTCGGTGCAACCACTTTCGCCAGACTGCTGGACTATTTCGGTTCAGTCGACAAAGCTTTAGGTGCCTCGGTCAGTGAACTAACCCACGTCGAAGGCATAGGCAACAAAACCGCCGAGCAGATCGCCGCCACACGAGACAGCTTCGACACCAAAGCAGAACTAAAACTCGCAGACAAGCTCGACGTCTGGATGATAAACTTCAACGATCCCAGATACCCGCTGACTTTAAAACGCATCTACGACCCGCCGCCAGTGCTCTACGTAAAAGGTACCCTCGAAAAAGCAGACAATCTCTGCGTCGCGATAGTAGGCTCTCGCAGATGCAGCCTCTATGGCTCCGAGCAGGCCTCAAGATTCGCACATCTGCTAAGCTCAGCCGGAGTCACCATCTGCTCAGGGATGGCTCGCGGCATCGATACCGCCGCACACATCGGAGCACTCAAAGCAAAGGGCAGAACCATCGCCGTACAGGGCTGCGGACTCGCCAATATCTTCCCACCGGAAAACAAAAAGCTCTTCAAGCAAATACCAAAATCCGGAGCATGTGTCAGTGAACTGCCGCTGAGTTACGAACCGATCTCTGAAAACTTCCCGCCGAGAAACAGAATAATCGCAGGCCTGTCACTGGCAACCTTAGTCATCGAAGCAGCCTCACGCTCCGGCGCTCTGATCACCGCAGACATGGCCATGGAAAATGGCAGAGAAGTTATGGCCGTACCAGGAAAGATCGATTCCCCATTGAGCCGAGGAACCAATCGACTACTAAAACAAGGCGCCAAGCTCGTCGAAAACATCGATGACGTTATGGAGGCCCTAAACGATATAGGCCACCAGATTAAAAACCACGTAACAACCGCCGCCTCACAAGCTGCCGAAGTTATAAATGCGCCTTTATTCGATGTCAGCATGCTCAATTTAAGCGATGCCGAAAGGGAAATTTACGACTGCTTAAACTCAGAACCCGTACACCTCGAACAGTTGATCGCAGAAGCCGACTTGGCACCAGGCTCGGTCAACGCCGCACTAATATCTCTACGCCTAAAAGGACTGATTAAACAACTACCAGGAAACCTCTTCCTAAGAAAATAACAACCACCTTTCACCCTCAACCAACGTCAGGGTAAAATCCCCTTTTAATATCCGCCCATCCAGACTAAGTTCGAGCTGTCCGTTTTGATTATTTGTGATTTTGTATGTCCCGGCTTCCACTATTTCGACACGACCGGCACCTTTATTTACCGGCCCCTGATATGTGAGAAATTTTTTCGGATGGTCGAATATCTTTTCAGCATTAGCCGTTTCTGCGAGCAATTGTCCAGGCCCCTTATCAAGCCGGTACGTCTCCAGAACATCCGTCTGCTCGAGCATCAGATCCCAGTGAACATCCGCCCCCGAACGATGTTCTTGGATTACGAATTTTCTGTTATCATCAGCCATTTTGTTCCTGACAAAAAAAAACGGGCCCGCACTTTAAAAGCACGGACCCGAAATTAATCGATTTAACTGTTTAATTCAAGGCTCGTCATAAATTAGCGAACATTATTTAACGTCATAACCTTTAATTCCGTCGATGGTATGGCCCACATTATAATAGTCCCAACCATAGCTGGCCTCATATTCGGTGCCATACCCGGTAAATTCCTGCTGTCTTACCATGTCCAGTTCAGAGGCATTATAATGGAACTTTGCGTGTCCATCAATAAAACCGCCTGCGATACCTTTCATTCCCGGACCCGAGGGACAATGAGACCACTGATACGACTCGTCTATCGGATGGGCAAAGTCGGAGTAAGCGATCAATCTCGATGGATGTTTGACATCCTCGAGCTTCCAGGGTTTCAGTATGCGAGTCCCCCAAGCAACAAGCGTTCTTGTAACAGGGTCAACATCACTGAACATCTTCATTGGCCAGACATAACTAAAGTCAGGATATTGACTTGTCCAGGAAGGTATAGTCTCATACAACCAGCAACCAGCAACAAAACCGTCAGGGTTAGGGTACCAGTTTACCATCCAGGCAGTAACTGCGCCCGGTTTCCTAATGTCACCTGGACAATGCAGATTTTTTGGGGAAAGCCCCCCCTCATCTACCATGAGAACGGGGAAGTCCAGCAGACCCGCATACGCACTCGAATGGCCTTCGCGTCGGAGTGGCAGGTAGTCTTCATTGCTCAGAGTATATGTACGTACACATATCATAGTACCCCGCTCATTCGCCAGGCACCAGACCTTCTTCGCCTGCTCTTTGGCCTTATTCAACGCCGGCATCAGCAGTGACATCAAAAGCGCGATGATCGAGATCACCACCAGAAGTTCGACTAATGTAAAACCTTTTCTTTTCACAACAACATCCGTTCCTGTATTTTTGCAATATTTTTCCGAATTTTGCTTACTTTTCACTTATAATGATGCGCAAAAGCAACAAAGTGTTCCATTTTTTTCAACTTTCTTCCCTAATTTAACATTATTTTTTCAAAAAGCAAGCAAAAAACGAGCCTGCACTTTAAAAGCACAGACCCGAAATTAATCGAATTAACCTGTTTAATTCAAGGCTCGTCATAAATTAGCGAACATTATTTCACGTCATAACCTTTAATTCCGTCGACTGTATTGCCTATCTTATAATAGTCCGGACCATAACTGCCTTCATATGTGATGTTATACCCGTCAATTTCCTGCCATCTTTCAATGTCCAGTTCAGAGGTATAATGGAACTTTGCGTGCCCATCAATAAAACCGCCTGCAATACCTTTCATTCTCGGACCCGAGGGACAATGAGGCCACTGATACGTGTTGTCTATCGGATGGGCAAAGTCGGAGTAAGCGATCAATCTCGATGGATGTCTGACATCCTCGAGCTTCCAGGGTTTCAGTATGCGAGTCCCCCAAGCAACAAGCGTTCTTGTAGCAGGGTCAACCTCCGTGAACATCTTGTTTGGCCATGAATAACTAAAGTCAGGATATTGACTTGTCCAGGAAGGTATAGTCTCATACAACCAGCAACCAGCAACAAAACCGTCAGGGCTATTATTCCAGCCTACCATCCAGGCTGTAACTGCGCCCGGTTTCCTGGTGTCACCTGGACAATGCAGGCTTTTTGGGGCAAGACCCTCATCCGCCAAGAGAACGGGCAAGTCGATCATAATTATCCACGGCCTCCACTGGCTAGGGCCGGTAGGGCGTGCATGTGGCAGATAGTTTTCATTGCTCAGAGTATATGTACGTATACATAACACCGTCCCACGCTGATTCGCCAGGCACCAAACCTTCTTCGCCTGCTCTTTGGCTTTGTTCAGAGCCGGCATCAGCAGCGACATCAGCAACGCAATAATCGCGATCACCACCAGTAGTTCGACTAATGTAAAACCTTTTCTTTTCATAACAACATCCGTTCCTGTATTTTTGCAATATTTTTCCGAATTTTGCTTACTTTCCATTTAAATGATGCGCAAAAGCAGAGAAATGTTCCATTTTTTTCCATTTTCTTCCCTAATTTAACAAGATTTCTTCAAAAAGCAAGCAAAAAAACTCAAACTGAGGGGGTTTTCTTGTAAGCTTTTCCGCAGCAAATTCTTGTGAGGCCAGAAACAGGTATTTATTGCTTCGGTCAGTTTGAGATCGGTTAGGCGTTTTTTCCGCAGCATTTCTTGTATTTTTTCCCACTTCCACATGGGCATGGTTCGTTTCTGCCGACTTTGGGTTGTTCGAGTTTGATCTGTTTGACTTTGGTTTCACCCTGCGGTGCCTGTGCTGCTGCCCGCTGGCGCTCGGCCATCTCGAACTGGCTTACCTCGTCGTGAGCGGTTTGGCTTACGTTCCAGACACTTCTTGCTCGTTGGCCGGCTTCCAGATGAACCTTGAAGATGGTATCTGTCACCCTGTCCTCGATACTTTCGAGCATCTCATTGAACATCCGAAAGCCTTCTCGCTTATACTCGATCTTCGGATCCTTTTCGGCGAACGACCTCGTCCAGATACTGCCTTTCAAGTGATCCATCAGGTAAAGGTGGTCTTTCCACGCACTGTCATATATCTGAACCAGCACATAGCGTTCGAGGTCACTTAGTTCGGCTCGCATAAATTCTGTTGCGATCTGCGTTAAAATTTCTTCTGTGAGCGGCCCATCACCGAGTTGGCTCTGCGTTAATGACCCATCGAATCTTTCGTTGGCCCAGCTTAGCAACTGCTCTGTATTCAGGTCGGCAATTTTTGCATTAATCTCATCGGTCAACCGGCCATTATTAAAACTTTTGCTCAATTCCAGTAGTCGGTTGTGCAGCGATTTGGGGCTGCTATCCTGTATTGCTTCAACCGTAAGATTTGCCTGGTATTTTTTATTGGCCCAGTTGACAAGCGACTCGAACCCGTAAACGTTAGGCCCCTGCGGACCGAATACCATATTCATCGCGTATTCGACTGGATATTCGATCTCTCTCTGTTTGTATTTTTCCGCGGTTTTTTCGATAAGCTTGTTATGGATATGCTCAGGCTTTAAGTCTTTTAAATTTTCGACTTGAAGCTTGATGTCAAATTTAGCCCGTGCCCACTCGGTAAAAGTTAGGATCGCAAAGTCATCCTTCAAAAACTCGTTCAGCCTCGAGCAGTCTTTCTTGTCAATCTGTTCGGCTGCCGCTTTGGTCAACTTTTCCTCGATTTCTTCATACGTCAGATGCCTGACCTTGCCCGGGCTCAAAGACACACTAAAACCGCTCATCGCCCATTTGCACAGCCCGTTAATATCCCAGGTACTGCTATCCTCGAAATCTTCCAGGTACTCGCCCAGTGAGATCGAAATTTCGTTAGCGGCATTAGCCTTGGTCTTATCTTTGATCATCTTCTCGATCTCGTCAGCCTTGGCACCGGTAATATCGGTTTCTCTAAGATCAACGCTGAAACTGCTCCTTGCCCACTCGATGATACATTTTAAATGATGACTCGGATCGAGAATACTACTACAGTTATCCGCGATCGAGCTGTCGATCATTTCGGCAATGATATTCTTTAGGCCTTTGCCAGCCAATATCTCGCGTCTGCGGGAATAAAAAATCTTCCGCTGATAGTCCATCACCTCGTCGTATTCGAGCAGAGACTTTCGGGTATCGTAGTTTCGCTCCTCGACCTTTTTCTGTGCCTTTTCGATACCCTTACTTATCCTTTTATGGTAAATAGGCTGCCCCTCTTCCCAGCCGATCCAGGCAAGAGCTTTTACCGTCCACTCTGGTGCGAATACCCGCATCAGATCGTCGTCAAAACACAAAAAGAACTGGCTCGAACCTTTATCACCCTGCCTGCCTGCCCGGCCCCGAAGCTGATTATCGATCCTTCGTGATTCGTGACGCTCGGTGCCGAGAATATGCAGTCCGCCGATATCAGCTACCCCATCGCCGAGCTTAATATCCGTACCGCGACCTGCCATATTCGTCGCTATCGTGACATTACCCCGCATTGTACCATCGCGGCTCTCGTGCTGATGGCCTGCTTTGATAACGATAGTAGCTTCCCTGGCGTGCTGCTTGGCGTTGAGCACTTCATGATCGAGGCCGAACTTTTTGCTAAGCGCCGCCGAAATAGCTTCACTTTTTTCAATACTGATAGTACCGACAAGTACAGGCCGGCCCGATGAACTTATTTCATTAATTTCTTCTGCGATAGCGTTGAACTTTTCGGGTATCGTTTTATAGATAGCGTCTTCGCTGTCATCTCGGATGCATGGTTCATTAGTCGGTATCACCACGACATCGAGCTTATAAATACTCATAAACTCATCTTCTTCGGTTTTAGCGGTTCCGGTCATACCCGAGATCTGATCGTACAGCTTAAAGAAATTCTGCAGTGTTATCGTCGCAAGCGTTTGGCTCTCCTCTTTTACCGTCACCGCCTCCTTCGCCTCGACCGCCTGGTGCAAACCGTCCGACCACTGCCTGCCCTGCATAAGGCGGCCCGTAAATTCGTCGACAATAACAACCTGCCCGTCCATCACGACGTAATCTTTTTCCTTTTCAAAAGTGACATGTGCTCGCAGGCTCTGCTCCAAAAGGTGAGGCCATTCCATGTTCGAGCCTGTAAAGAACGACCCGACCCCCGCTATCTCCTGAGCTGCTCCAACGCCGTCATGCGTAAGATGCACCGCTTTCCTATCAAATTCGACTTCGTAATATTCAGTGGTCGTTTCCAGTTTAATCTGGGCTGAATCAAGCTCCGAATGGTTTTCATCAATCACCTTTTTCGCTTTTTCCATCCGGTTGGTATCTTTTTCTTTTTTGGCTTCGCTTAGTTCACCCTGGGCGTTGGCGATAGTTCGTTCGGCCGTATCGATCTGTTTTTTTATGCGGTCGTAATTGCTTTGCAGTGTCATCAGCTTTCTGGCGACCCCATCGGCGGTTTTATATCTGCTGACATCGTCGAACGCCGGCCCCGATATGATCAAAGGAGTCCTGGCTTCGTCGATAAGGATCGAGTCGACCTCATCGATAATCGCATATTGCAGATCACCCTGCACCATCCGCTCGAGAGACATTTTCATATTGTCGCGAAGATAATCGAAGCCGAACTCGTTGTTCGTGCCGTAAGTTATATCGTACTGGTACTGCTGTTTTCTATCCTCGCCTGCTGAATCCATATCGGACTGGATCGCACCGACCGTCAACCCAAGTGCGCTGTAAACCGGCCCCATCCACTCGGCGTCACGCTTGGCCAGGTAGTCGTTAACGGTAATTACATGGACCTTTCGGCCGGTCATGTGAACCAGGTACGCCGCTAATGTAGCGACCAGTGTTTTCCCCTCACCGGTAGCCATCTCGGCGATCTTACCTTCGTAGAGTACGTTTCCTCCGACAAGCTGAACATCGAAATGACGCATCTCAACATTTCGCCTGGCCGCTTCACGAACCACCGCAAAGACTTCCGGCAGGATCGATTCGGGCCTGGTGCCGTTTGCAATAGCGGCTTTAAACTGGGCTGTCTTGCCTTTAAGCTGCTCATCGTCGAGGTTTTTGGCTTGCTCTTCAAATTCGAGCGCCTGCAAAGCGATTTGCCTATAAGCCTTAACCATCCGCTCATTTCGAGAGCCGAAAAGTTTCAGAATAATCTTGCTAATTTTATCAAATGCCATAAAATTCGTATCTCGCTTCACGCATCACGCAATACGCCCTCACTTTGCCCGTGTGAGATATTCCCCGCTTCTGGTATCTATCCGAAGGATGTCGCCAAGCTTTATGAAAGCCGGCACCTGTACGACAAGCCCGGTCTCCATAGTTGCCGGCTTATTCTGATTTGTCGCGGTCGCCCCTTTGATTTCCGGCGGCGTATCGGTAACTTCCAGGTCCACCGTATTCGGCAAAGAGATAACCACAGGCTTACCTTCGTACATACTAACTTCCAGCTGAGTATTGGGCTTGAGATACTTGGGCCCATCACCGAACGCGTCATCGTCAAGAGATATCTGCTCATAGTTTTCAACATCCATCAGAACATGCTCACTGCCGGCTGAATACAGATACTCGTACGTCCTCTTATCGAGAAATGCCTCTTCGATATTTTCTTCGGAGCGCAGCCGAATATTCTGGATCGACCCGTCAGAGAGGCTCTTGAGCTTAGTCTGAAACACCGCTCCGCCTTTACCGAGTTTAACGTGCTGATAATCAACGATATTATAAAGTTTGCCATCGACCAAAACCGTCTGGCCCTTATTCATTTCCGATGCTCTCATTTTATTTTACTCCAAAAAATCAACCATATCGCAACATAACGACGGCCAGTATTACAATATTAAGTCCAAAAGTCAAGAAATCAATCAAACCGTCCAACCCTAGTACTATGTCCGTGAAATAATTCAGGATACTTGGCGTTTGTGCCGATAATGA
>JBHPGW010000005.1:0-74625 GCA_042569785.1 Planctomycetota bacterium
GCAGTTTTCTTTACCGCATCTATGCTTGTCAACTGCTCAAACGCTTTTGAGAGGATGCTCAAGGCTGAAAGTGATGAAGATAAGCAGCGGCAACGAAGACAGTTTCTAAGCGATGTCACTAAGCATATCGATAAGATAGCGGCTCAATATATTCGGCCCGCTGAGGGGACGCTGGACTTTGCGCTTGCTTATATACCAGCTGAGAATGTTTATTATGAAACGATAGTAAAATATGCCGACGATACTAAAGATATTTTGCAGTATGCACTTGATAAAAAGGTGATACCGGTTAGTCCTAATTTACTGTTCGCTTATTTGATGACGGTGGTGATGGGGCTGCACGGGTTACAGATAGAAAAGCAGGCGGGTGAGATCCGACAGAATTTGAAGAAGCTGAACGCGGATTTTGTGAAGTTTAATGTCAGTTGGGATACACTTGGCGGTCACATCCGCAATACTTCCAATAAGTATGATGAGGCTGGTCAGCAGTTGAACCGCTTTGGTTTGCAGCTGGACCAGATACAAAGTGACGATGAATTTTAACAATATTTTTTAGGAGATAAATTATGAGGCGTTTTTGTGTAATTGTTTTGTTTGCGGGTGTTTTGTTGAGTCCGGCGGTTGGTAATGCGGCGGGCAACTATTTGCCCAATTCTCCAAGTAATTTGGGTAAGAGTTATTATGTTGCTCAAAATAATCCTAAGGCTTCGGATGGAAATTCGGGTACAGCAGAGAGGCCTTTTAAGAGTATTGGCAAGGCGGCTTCGGTGGCGAAGATGTATGATAAGGTAATTATTGATGAAGGTGTTTATCGCGAACAAGTTCGGCTTGTTAATAATGGGCACATGTATATTCCGGCAAGTAAGATCATTTACATGGCTAAGCCCGGTGCGAAGGTATATCTTAAGGGTTCGGATATTTTTGAGGGGCAATGGAAGAGGATTGGGAGCATGATCTTTAAGGCTAAGCTGCCAGCGTCACTGTTCGAGGCGGGGGTTTATAATCCTTATGAGTTGAGCTGTGTGATCGATGATCGGAAAAAGGTTCGGCCTATACAGGGGGATGTCTTGCCGGAAACGTTAGGGCAGATATATGTTGACGGCAAAGCGTTTGAGCAGTTGACAAGCATAGATGCGGTAAAGAAAACTGCCGAATCATTTGTGGTTTCGGCAGATGGAAAGGAAATAATAGTACACTTTGCCGGTGGTTCGCTCCCCAAGGGTAAACTGGTGGAGTTGACGGTAAGGCAGCGATGTTTTAAGCCGGCTTTTAGTAAAGGTAAAGTTTATGATGAGGACATGGCAGATGAAGTTTTTATCGAGACCAGGGATATGTTTGTCGGACATGCTGCGGAGCCTGGGGCATTTAGTTATGGTCGGGCGCTTATGATTCGCAAAAATGGTGATACGGGGATTGTTGTTCGAAGGACGTTTGTGCATCACAGTACCAGTCCCGAAGTCCAAATTTTAAATACGCCAAGCTATATTAGTAACGATGATTCAACGATTATTGCTTCTATTGAAGACGAGGGGACATTTTTCAAGCCGAAAGCTGGTGGTGGCGGCGGTACTAAGAGATTTACAGTGCTAAGTACCGATGGCGGTAAGAGCTGGGAGTCGGCTGGTGCCGGTAAGTCGGCGTCTTATTATCTTGATGAAGAAAAAGACAGACTGGTAAAGTTTATCGGTTTTGGCAAATATGCTGTTTCGGGTGATAAGGGTAAAACCTGGAGCGAGGCGGAAGAGTTTTATCCGGGGGGGTGGCATTACAATCCTGTTAAGCTTGGAGACGGTCGGCTTTTTGTGCCTCGGACGATGAAAGATGATGACCACGAGTTTTGGCATCAGAAGTTTAGTCCCTTGATCGGGACCTGGCGAAAGGATTTGAGCGGGATCGACTGGCAGGAGCTCGGTGAGGTTAAGATCAATCCTAAGAAGAGTTTTGTCGGGCTTGATGAGCCGCACAGTTGTCTGCTTCCTGACGGCAGGATATTTACTATCTTTCGTCATGGTGCGGTGCTGACCAGCCAGGAAAGTTCAGGGGCGCCTTCGGTGAAGCTGTATATGGTCTCTGATGATAATGGTAAGAGCTGGAGTGAGCCTGCGCCGTTAATTTATGATGACGGCAGCTATATTTATTCGTGCCGAAGTTTTCCGGATGTTATCCAGTCATCTAAAAATGGCAGGTACTATGTGATCATGAATACCAGCAAGCCGACATTTGGCTGTGACCCGCGTACTTTGCTCAATATCGCTGAACTTGATCCTAAGACATTGCGTGTTAAGAAAGATACGCTGGCGATTATCGATGTTAAGCATCCGGAGCAGTATCATTTGGTTCGCCTGTCGAATTGGGTCAGAATTGAGGATCGCGAGACGAAAAAGCTGGCTCTGTATATGAAGCTTAGCATGTCGGAATACTGCTTTATGCGGCGAGGGTATGATTATAATCTTTACCGCTATGAAATTGAATTTCCCGATTGACGTGTAGGGCTTGTGTCATGGAAATCGACGTTTTTCGCAATTTTTCAGCTAAAAAGCTTGACAAATCGTATACTTAGCTGTTAGCATTTGCGTTTTGCCGGGCAGGTAGCTCAGTTGGTAGAGCAACGGACTGAAAATCCGTGTGTCGGCGGTTCAAGTCCGCCCCTGCCCATTCGGTAACTAAAGTGAAGGCAAGGGTTTAAAAGCTCTTGCCTTTTTCCGTTTTGGGTTAAAACAACCTCGTGCGTCAGTTTTGCGTCAGTCACTGTTTACGCCTTCCATTATCTTGTTGAAAACCTGGCCTGCTGTGATGATGTCCTCGGGCCGTACCGAGAGGTAGTATTTGCGAGTCGTTGTGATATTCGAATGGCCTGCAAACTGCTGGACAACATGAATAGGTAAATAATTTGCCCAGTTCGTGATAGCTGATCTTCTGAAGTCATGGAGAGTGCATTTGGCTACTCCCGCTCTTTTTCGAATCATTTCAAAATTTCTGCTGACATTGCCTATCGCTTCACATATTGGATTCCATTTCCCAGTTTTCTCCTTGTTCTTTATCGCTTTGAATCGTTGAGATGTAATAAAAATGTATGGATGTCCTTCTGGAGCGTTCAGTTGCAGTTTGGTCAGAAGCCCAATGGTGTGTTCGGAGATTGGCACTATGCGATTTTGATGGTCCTTTGATTCCCATTCGATGGTCAGTTCGGTTGACTTCTTAGCGTTAATACGAATCAGCTTGCTCTCGAAGTCAATATCCTGCCAGGTAAGGTTGAAAATTTCGCTTCGTCTCAGGCCACTGCCATAAGCTATCGAAATCAATGACTTCCACCAAAGTTTTTTGGTTGCGTTTAACAGTGCCTGGAATTCGGTTATCTTAACGTATCTGACGGGCTGTGGTGATTTCTTCCTCTGCTTTATTTTTCCAAATGGATTTTGGCCTTCTTGAAGATAGCCACGGGGGTCAATCGCAAGGTTAAAGATTCGTTTTAGCGTGCGGATATCCTTATTGGCTGTCGGAATCGTCACTCCTGATGCCAAGCGGTGGGCTATAAAAGCTTCTGCTTGTCTGGGCCTAATATTTGTAAGAAATGTTGAACCGTCTATGAACTTTTCAAAGAGCTTGAGAGCTCGAATCTGGTCGCAGAGAGTTGCATAAGCTACTTGGCCAGCCATTACCTTTTTGTGCTCTTTTGCGAAGGCACTGAAGGTAATCTTATCCGGCTTGTCGGGCCTTGCCTGGTTGACATCTGTCTGAAGCTTCCTGGCAAAATAATCGGCAAGCTTTCTGGTCTTAAAACTTCTCGAGTACCTTTTGCCCGCATTGCCAAACCATCTAACTGTCCAGGAATGTCTCCGATATTTTGGCCACTCTGACTTTGGTGCTGGCTTTCCATTTACTTTTGGCACCTTTTCAAGCCATCTGCGATAGATCCCTATTTTCTCTGTTGCCATATGGTAACTCCTTTCCGCAGTTACCACTGACGACTGACAGGGGTAATTCTATCAGAAATAGGTTCGGGGCGCAAGTGCTTTTTTTGTAAAGTATATTTTGTCATTGTCATGCCGTTTTATTTCTTAAAAAATTCTCAAGCTCAATTTTTAAATACCATACTCTTCTTGCATATTTTGTGGCCTTAAGTTCTCCATGATCTCGCCAGTAATTTAGAGTTCTTTGTGCGGATTTAGGTGTATGGCCAATCTCATTAAGGCGTAAAAACATCGCAGCTTCGACAGGAGTCATTAAATCAGGGAATTTCTGCGGTTTTTTTGGCCATAGAGTTTTTGTATGTGATGATTTGTTATTCATTATTTTTGATTCAACTATTTATTATTTAAGCTATGATTTACTTGTCTAATATCCAAGCCAATATTAACAGAAAATTTTGCCAAGCTTTTTCTCAAATTCCTTTATTCTACTGAAGCCATTTTTAATTCCCATTTGTCTGTTCAGATGCTATCAGAGATTTAGACATCGTTTTATAAGCACATAGGTACCTTTAGTATTAAAGTCAACGGATAATAAACTGAATAAAAAGTAATAGTAAACTTAGTGTCACAAATATTGCCATCATGTCGCTAATGATGCCAATAATCTTGCCTTCAATTGATGCGCGATACTCTTCTATCAATTCTTTATCAGATAATCGAGCCCTACCATTGTCGATAGCAGCCGCTGGCCCTGCTGAATCACTGATCTCATTTGACTGCGAGATTTGCATCGTCCTTTGGGTGGCACAAGTACCACAGCCGCTTTGCTCACCAGCTTTGACCACACTTACCAGGACGAATGAGAGCAAAATAACGACCAAAAGCTTCTTCCAATAAATCTGAGATAAATAAGTTTTCATGATAGTTTCCTTAAAAATAGGTTAATAATTTTTGGTATAGTCACTTAAAGCCAGACGATTCCAGCGTTATCCTTTTTGATTTCGATAATATCTTTTTCCTTTAATCCTGAGGGGTATTGCAAAAATCTCAGTTTGCTGATGTCGTAGTATTTCCGGACACTTCGTTGTACATTTTTGATTAAACGCACTACATAATCTGACCAGTTTTGCCTTGTGCGAATATTCCTGATAGCAGCAGCTTCTATATGGTAGCCCTCGGCTTCAAGTGCCTGCTGTGTTAGTATCAGACCTCTGCCTCGCGGATTGACGGCTTCGGCAAAAACTTCTTCGACGCCGCAGTCAACTGCAAATTTAACCAATTCGTCGATTTGGGCAGGTGAGTCCGCGACCGAAGGTAAGATCGGACAGAACATTCCATAGGTTCGCAATCCTTGTTCGTGGGCTTGCCTAACAGTTTCCATTCGCTCTTCGATGCTGGATGCATTTGGCTCAATTATCTTGATGCGATTGCTCTTATCCGGTGTAGCTGTGATGCTTAAGCCAACAAGTACCCGGTCAGCATGTTTTTCGATAAGGTCGAAATCTTTTCTTACGGCGGCGTTTTTGGTTAAGATCCTAACCGTCCAGTCGGGCTCTGAAAGAATCGCCTCCAGACATTTTCTGCCAAGATCATGTTCCTGTGCTTCAGGTGACCATGCATCTACAGTTGTGCAGAGTTGAACCATCGCTCTTTTCCTGATCTTGCGGGCATCACGAGCCACCCGTTGAGGGGTGCTGGGATCGACAATTGCGTAGCCATTATCAAATGCCGATACGCCTAATTCTTTAAATGCGTGGTGGACTCTGAGCATTGCACCTGTCGAGCAGTATGTGCATGCGTGTCCGCATTTGAGGCCACTATTGACGGCGAATTGAGCAAGACCTTTTTTCTCGAATTCCTTTGTTCGACTGATACCATTCTTTAATTCCCATTCGTAAGTTTTCATAATTATACTCCTATGATTTAAATAATTATTTGACAACAATTTCATTGTTATTGAGCAGGTTTAACACAGTATTTTTACAATAATTAGACATCTTTTTTGCGCCCGTTAGAAAAATATTTGTATAATTTGTGGCTGATTATTCCATCGTCGGCATCTGAAGGTATCCCTTCCGGATATATGCTATTGATGGCATCTTTAACCATATCAGGTTTTACCGTCAGCCCCAGTTGCTTTAAGGCTTGTGTAAACTCCTGACATTTGTGGTATGAAGGGCACTGAATACTTCGGTTTTGTCTTTGTCGTGGGGCGTTGAAGACAACCGGCTCACCGTCATAGCCGATACCCGTTCTTCGAATTTCGAGGCACTTTTGCTGCATATCGGGAGTATAAAACGGGCGATTAGAACGACCGCAGCGTTCCGGTTTTGGAAAAACGCCTCTGTTCTGGAGCTGGTAGAATCTTGCCCTGGATAGTTTTAGTCTTGTAACCAGCTCTTTAATAGTACATATCCCTTTGATATTATTGTCTGATAAATTTTCCATCATTATTCTCCATCATTTAAACAAAATTTAGTGTTTTCAATATGCCCTCTGCCTTTTTCCGTAATTTCTCTGACAGAGGATTTGCCCTTGATGACAAAACCTTCTTTAAGCAAATACGGCTCAATCACTCTCTGTATTGTCAAGGTCGGTAGGGATAATCTTGAACTCAATATGCCTAACGCTGATGGGCCACAATCATATAATACCTTAAGATAAGCCCTGTCTAAGTACTCCAGCCCCAATTCGTCAATCTGTAAATGGCGAAAAGCTTCATTTACATCGTCGAGCATAATCATATTACGATCATGGCTTTTGGCTACATGCCAACACATTTGAAGATTCTTATGAAGAGCCTGTCGGGGATTTCCTTTGGCTCTTTGTGCAACAGTTCGCACAATTTCATCTGATTCGCACTGCCAATTCAATGCTTCTATCCTTTGACGTACGATTCCAACAAGGTCGTCCAACAGATAGTCCTTAAATCTACAGTCGATCCTCATCCTACTTCTCAATGCGTCCAGAAGCATATGTTCATGCGTCGTTGCCATTATCAACGTAAAGTTAGCAAGTGGTATTGTATGGTAACGGTATGGCCCGGCAGGTACGCGCAAAGTTCGCTCAGAAAGAGTTGTTAATAAAACAAGCTGGGTTTTGGAATTCATTCCATGTGCTTCGTCAATAAATATTGTTGTGTTATCATCAGCACTGAGGAATGTTGAGTATAATTCCGCCTTGGCGTTCATTGTTACACCGTTAGTCTCAATCAGATGCAGATTCCCAAGCTCAGCGTGAACAGCTTTCGCTGTTATTGTTTTACCCCGTCCACTTGGACCATAAAAAGCAACTGGCCCAAAAGATGGATCAGCATTTTTAGATTCTGATCGACTATTGAAATGTGCACTTATATGCACATTCAATTTATTTATAACCTGGGGCTGACCGTGAATATGGGATAAGCTAGTTAATTTAACCTGGTTGACATCCACTCCAACTTTTTTTTCCATTTCAACGCCTTCCTTTCCTTGCCATTAATGATGTTAGCCGGCTTAACTTTCGCTACGCCTTTTGTCCAACGGCATTCGTCTGATGTATGGCATAAGCGCATCAGCCGTTTCGCGAGTTTTGACAAAAGGCTTTTTACCAAGCTGAACTGAAAGTTCACCGTTAGTAAGAGCATCACCATAGATATAAGCGTCAAGCGATGAGATTAACTGTTGTGGCTCTGCGGCCAGCTTTTTCACAAAAGAACGGTATAATCGCACAAGCAATGGGTAATTGTCGCCAACATTGCCGACGATTTCTTCCAGATCTGCCCCAAGATATATGTTGTCAAATGGCTGTCCATTTAGCTCATATCCTCTATGAGTTTTTTTTACACATCCGGATGCCAATCCCATCGCCACTGCGGCGTGTTTTTCATGTATTGAGCAACTCGCCGGGGGGAGCAAAGCAATGATTGGATCTGCGCCGAGCTTGGCACGAGCTTCAAAGCTTTGCGGCATGTGCCACAATTTGGAGGTGTCGTTAATTAACCTGTCCATCGAAATCCGACACCGCTGCTGAAAGAATACGATTGCATTGGAATCGTTTAGTTCGGCAATCTGCCATTCACCGTTTCGAGGGTCAATTTCATTGGCTGTTTTGACTATCCACTCACCCACGGATCTATCTTTGACTGCTATGAACTTTATTGTTGGTATTATCTCATCTGCCTCGCCGGTAATCCTTAATCTGCCGTTACTCTCACGTAAGCATTGTGCGATCAGGTCTTTCAATTCAGCAGGCGATCTGCGGCATTCTTTGAAAACGTCAATAGCATTAAGGGCGGACAAATGCCGGTGAGCCATATCGATACAGTATTCAAGCAGAGTTTCCTTGATGTCATTTAGATTACGATGGTTAAAGGCGATAAGGTTTTTGTAATGGCCCTGAAATTCACTAAAGACTTTCTCGGATACCTTTTCTTCACCATCCTCATTATCAACTACCATTTCAAACTTCTGTATGATAAAGCCGGGAGTTGCCAGTTCCTTGCCTACAGAGACTTTTAATACGGGATTAAGATTCTGAAGCCGGTTTGCTTCGATGCCGACATCCCTATCAACAATCATTATATTGCCTGTAAGTTTATGCATCTGAGACAGTTGTTCAGTTAGGAATTCCTGAAGTAATGGATAATACTCATTGGCCAGGATTACCCTTGCCACAATTTCAAAGCGGTTGCGGACAGCTGATTCCGTGTAAACTGGGAATATTCGCCCTATCTGCTTTTTCATCGAAAAACAGAAAAACCGCCAAAACCAGAACTTGCCCTTTAATTTGTTTAGAATATCCCTGGCATGACCGAGCATATCATCGATGGATTTTTTCTTGGACTGTACACGTTCCAGCTTTTTATTATTAGCTTTTTTGAAGGCTTCTGTTTTCTCTATAAAGGTTTCAATAAACTGTGTCGCCTTTGAGAGACCGTCGCGGTCCTGCAGGAGGATTAACACTTTGTTGCCAATCGCTTTAGTCGAATCTGTAGAAAACTTCTCAAATTCCCTGTACATTTGCGGTTTAAGACGCTGTGGCATCTCAACATCAAGCGTATATGAACTTGCATTACCAAGTTCGCAGCAATGATTAAAACCCCAGCCATGACCACAGCGCTGACGAAATACCGCGATGCCATATTCAGAGGCGTTCGCATTGCCATAGCCACTTAAGCAATGAAGCCGCCTGCAAGCCAAATGCTTGGTTTCCGTCTCAGCTATTGCCAGTTCTGCGGCGACTATGTCAGCTCCTTTTACAGCCTGCGGCTGTTTTTTGTTTATAAGCAGTTTCTTCAGGAATAGCTCCACCAGCTTATTGGCTACACAACAAATAATGCGAGGCAGGTCCAGATGTATGTTTGAATAACCCATCGTTGACACAAAACGCTGGCCGCCCAATTCGTCCTTTATCCAGGCCTCTTCGATATCGACGGCTTTTTCCTGGATTGCTCTGCCTAACGGTGTATGAAAGAGGTGAAAGATATGCTGCGCCGCCTGTGAAATTAGGTTGTCAAGGTTATCAAAGCCTCCGTGATTATTCGTATCTGATATTAGAATAAGCGAGTCACAGAGTGGCTGCTGCATTGTGTGCTCTTTGTTAATGTCACTGTATTGACCGACTAAATATGCCTGAAGCTCTCTACAGATCATCTCCTGGTTCCGAGCTGCTGTTTCCTTATCAATCGGTTCAATGCTGCCCATGCACATTCCTAATACAACGATTCTGACAGGTAGCTTCAGTTCGTTAGCTTCTTGGCGAATGTTTTTTAACAATTCGATCAATGTGCCGGTGCCAAAACCACCCAGAAGAGACAGGCAAACTGCTGCAGTGATAGGCATATTTACCGCGTTTTTGTCTTCGGACTTGTCTAAAACCTGGCGCTGTTGCTGGTAATCTCTGCAATTACGCAAAATTTTACGGACTCGTTTGCGTGTTCTGTTTATATTCAATTTCAATAATCCGTGGCCAGTTCGGCCATTACCGCCGGTACCGTTATTGTCTTTGGATACTCCCGGCTTCCTGAACCAGTTCGCTTCCATTGGCCAAAGCAAACCGGCTCGCTCAGCTTTTTCCAGGCTTTCGGCGTCTGGTAAGGTAACAGGCATGAACTCATTTGGCCCTAAAGTCATCTTGTCCATATCACTGTCAGCCATTGGGACGAGGAAATTAGGTATTACGCCCTCAGCATCAAAGCCTAACATCTGCAGTTTCTGTTGTGGCGTCAGCATGCCATAGACAGATTCAAGTTTACGTACAGCCATTTCTACCTTTTCGCCGGTGCTGCCGGTAAATAAAGCAACACCGACAGATGCGGTTTCGGTTATTGATTCATATAGTTTTGTTTTCATCGCTATTTAACTCCTTATCACTTTCCAAGGGTTCAGATAAAACAGTTATAGTTACCTCATTGACCAACTCTATATCTACCGGCAAATCGAGGACGCTTTTACGGCGGTGGGTTAATTCGAGACCGTTAATGATAATTGGAGAGCAAGCCAAATTTTGTATTTTAAGCTCTCTCCTGCTTTTGAATATTCTAACGTGTTTATCTTCTACCGTTTCATCATCAATGTAGATGGTGCTTCCAAGACCGCTGCCAATGAGTATTTCACCGAGAGCATCCAATGACCCAAGATCGTACTTATGGTCGCCATAAAAAGCGATTAAATGAAACGGCATGTTGTCATCTGTTTGGTCTGTAGCTTTTGAGTTAGTTGCTGATTTTCCTTTTGAAAATACGATTAGAGACATAGCACCAAATATCACCAGTATCGCGATAGCAGGCCAAATCATTTTCGAACGTTTCCGAATATTCTTTTTGCCGCCTTCTTTGCTCCGTTCTTTGGCTTTAAGTTCTTCTGTTTTCGAATTATCGATGTCATGAACAGGTGGTTTAGTAAGCTCGGCTTCATCAAGTTTTTTGTCATCAGACAGCGGCGGCAAAGGTTTTTGTGTTTTGGAGTCGATAGCCTGTTCGATTGGAACCTGATATGTCCGGAATTTTTCAAACCAGCCGGCAATATCTGAATTTTCAATAATAGCGATATCAAACTCATCTCTATCACCGGCAAGCAGCAGATTCGGGTTGGCTGTCTCTGCAACTGTCATAAGAAGGTTAACGCCGCTAAGTTTGCATACTGCTGCCTTATGCCTGATATCAGCCACTTTCCAGTCACTGTAACGCCCATCTGATATTACGAGGCAATATTTGCTGGTATATGGACGATTATTCAGTTCGCCATAGGCAAGCTGTAATGCATCAGCGATATTAGCCCGACACCACCATTTGTATTTAAGATCCATAAGTTTTTGATTGAGCCTGGTTCGCTGGGCTGCACTGTCAGGATCAATCCGGCAGATTGTTTCGATAACATTTTTATCCTTATGTGCTGAAACAATAATCAGCTCGTCTCCAGCTCCAAGCAATGATATTGCCTGACGGGCAAGGATCAGTGACTGCCTCCATGTTATATGTCCCACATCGCTGCAGTCGATTATGATGGCTAAAACCAGATGCTCGTCAGTACCAATCGCCCCCTTCCCTGAAGCGTTAGCAGTAAATGGCACCAAAACCATCATGATTATTATCGATATTTCAAAAAACAGCTTTTTCATAATCTTCCCTTTTCGCCCATTTACGGGCAACTAATTAGTGTTTGTTTCTTTTGATAATTTTGAAAACTCCGACAACCCCGAGGCATATTACTGCCAAGGAGGCTAAGCCGAATAGGGGGTCATTTTGATGGTATCGAAGGTTCTCAACACTTTTTGAAATTAATTCAAACAGTTTTGATTTGATTATCAGTATGACGACCATAACTAACAGAAATAGCGGAACTATATTTTCCCATCGGATTCTCATCTTTAGTTCTCTCCTTTTGAATTTTTTGATGTGACAATATCATTTTTTTCTTTGGCAGTCTTTTCAACCGACTATATGTTTCAAGCTCGCTTTGAAGCTGCCCCAAAAGCAGGATTTTGATAGGTTCACCACCTGGGCTTAGCTGCAGCGGTTTTAGTTTACGTGTGATCTCATTTTTCACTTTTTTAGTAGGGACAACGACCCATAATGGCACATTTACTAACACCGCCTTTCTTGCGTTGTCCGTGGCATGTCGTAATGTGGTTTCAACCTCAAATCCCAAACTAACGTGGTCTTGTTGCGCAAATACATCAAAAAAGGTAGTTACACCGTTTTGGACAAAGCTGTATTCAGTGTCAGCAAAAGCAAAGAACCTGCTCGCGGTCATTTTGACGTCCATCGCTATAGAATTATGTAGAGTATCTCCTCGCATATTTGTTCATTCCTTATGGTCAGCAACTATTTTTATCGCTGATTCAAGTGGTTCAATTAATATCGTGCTTCGCCCGCGGCTGCCGGATTCTATTTTGTGTTCCCTGATCAAACCTTTCTCAATAAGGCCGGGACGAGCTCGCTGAACTGTATTAGGGCTTATGCCAGCGAGTTTGGCGTATTCACTGGAGGGATGCATTGGATGTTCGACTACTGCCAGGATGAATTTGAATTCACTCTGGCTCAAATCACCGTACTTTTTACCAAGTGATTCACTCCTTAGTTCAATATTTTCAATCCCGGACCAGTTTGAAAATTCAGTTGCAGGTATAACCTTTAGAGATTCCAGTGGCTTTAGACTGTCATCGGCATCTTTGTCTGTTACGGGCTGTAGCTGGTCTCGTTTAAGTTCTGGTACCTCGAACAAAAACGGGTATCGCCAATTACCTTCACCAACCTGTCCGGCAAAAAGTCCCGGCTTAAGATGGTGTGTACACCAGATAATCTGTTCCTGCGTCAACCCTATAAAACCACCGGCGGCTTTGTAGTCCGGGACAGAACCACATCGTCCGACTATCTTTGTTGATGTTATGCTTGGTAGGCGAACCGAAAGATTGTCAGGACCCAGGACAGATATACTAAAGCCAATACCTGCGCCTCTGACAAGGCCAGCCATATCTGTAATGGCGTTACCATGATAGCCGGAGGTTTCTTTTTTCTGGGAAAAAGTCCGTTGACCTTCATCAAAGCTTATCCATAAATCCATCCCCTGGTTCGATACACCTCTGGCTATCCGTGAACAAAACTCCGATGCTACAGGGTAATTTTGGAGCAGGTCCTGGACAGTTTCAGGCAAACCCGCCAGTTCAAAGACTAAATGCGATTTAGCCAATTTATCAATATCCCAACCTTTATGATAGGCGAGTACTTGCGGTCCAAGTGTTAGCAGCACCGCTTCGAGATTGTCGATGATAGCCTGGCGTGCTTGGGGATTAGCATGCCTGTTGTAGCGAATAGCCTCAAACAAGTGGAAAAGAGTGGGATACATTTCACCGCCGTTGAATACACCATGCTTTTTGTAGAGCTTTATGATCGTACTTTTTAGTAAAACAGATGCCCTTGGAGGCAGGTTTAAAACATTGACCAAAAGATCGGCAGCGACTGAGGCATACTCGTTTGGATCTACACCAAAAGGTACCTGTAGTGGATTTACTTTAAACCGTCTCCCTCTGATTATTATCAGGTCAATGTCTTGTTTTGCTAAGTGCTTTCTGAGAAATCGAAATTCTCTCTTCCTCAAATCAACCAGCCACATACCGCGGACGTGAGGGGCGATCTGGATTGCATAAAAGATAGTCAACGTAGTTTTTCCCGAACCAGTATTAGCTATGATTAGCGTGCCCGCATTCAAGTACTGAATGAATGCCTTTATCGGGTTTCCATATTCATCGGCGCCGATAATAAAATCGCCTTTACGAAGCTTGGACGGTAGGAAAGGGGAACCACTCCGAGCGATCCTTCTCTGTGCATTAGTAACCCTTTTTACAATTTGGCTGATAATGAATTTGTCCTGTATCCCATGGCCAAAGCATCTAAGAAGCTGCCTACCGGCAAAATCCTCAAATACACCAAGTTGCTTACCTATTTCTATCTTTTTTTCTAACTCAGTTAAGGCGTCATCATTTTTCATTTGTTTTTCCATCTTCCTCGACAAACGGTAAAAACAGTGTTTTTCCTGTGGCAATCCAGAGGCTCTTACGAACGATATTGCCATGACAACTTCTGCAGAAAGGAATAGTTCGCCCGTCAGGCAATTGAAGGTAATGGGCATGAGCCCTACATAAGGGACTGCCACAGCCTGAGGGATGGGGATTCTCTGTTCCACCACAATGCTTGTGGCATTTGATACAACTGATGGCCCCGCATTCGCGACACCGGCCACCAACAGAAGAAGTAATGCAGCCACAATGGAGGCTTGGAATTTCTTCAAGTTCATAGCTTTCAACACCACCGTCTTCTTCAGATAATTTATGATACTCATCATTAACTCCCAAGATATCTATTTCATCGCTTTGAGGGTTCTTGCTGAATCTTCGACGAAAAATTTTTCTTAAAAATGACATGTAATTGCTCCGATCTATTACCAAGGAGAATCAAATATCACCCGGTTTAACCAGCCGGATAGTCGATATACAAATTTAGCAATAAACCATAAGCTAAATACACTCAGCAATATCAAGTCAAACGCCAGAAATGCATACCCAATAAACCTCAAGATATCACCGGCATTGTCAGTAAATTTCTTTTTCCAACTCATTTCCTGTCCTTAAAAAATAAAGGTTTAAATATGTGCCGGTTGAAAATGTCTTTTCCGCTTTCCAAAAGCTATCGTATGGCTCATATATTTTTTACACGTGTTACTGACAAACGCCCATACCTTTGAAGCTGTGTTTTGGGTAGGAAGAGCAGCGGCTTTAACGGCATCAACAGATGCTTTTGTAATGTCAGGATTGTTCTGCGTCTGTGGTACCACGACGTTGGGTTCGACGTTTATTGCGACCAGTAACTCTGCGGCCTTATTAGCGCAAGGCTTGTTGAACCTGTTAAGTGAGCTTCTCTGGAGATTTCGTACGATTCGTTTTCGAATCTTGTTAGGGCATGATACTGCCGATTGTACTTTGGTTTTGTTAATATGTCTTTTTCGTTTCATAGTATCTGCCTTTCCTTTCCCAAATTCCAAATGTGTAATTGACTTATTCGTTTATCCCTTTTAAACTGTTGGTTAACTGAATAACTTTACAACCGGAAATTACCATAAATGTCTGTGTTGTTCAAGTTGAAATTTGCATAAATACCGACACAGCAAGCACTTACATTGCTATGCTGGAAAAATAGATGAAGTGACAATATGGAGTTAGAGCAATCTTCCGGATTTTGCGGAAAATCGAAAAATGAATGAAAAGTGGCCAAAATTTAAGATATATGCTGTCATAGATGGAAACAGTTCAGGGCTGTTTGCAAAAAGACAAATGTCTAAACATGCTCACTGGGAAGAAGCTTACTTTTATCTGACAGGAGGATTGGAACCAACTGAGGAGATTAAAAACGCGTGTAAAGGCAATTGGAGTTTATTAGACAGAGGAGATTATAATGAGGATCGGCTTTTAAGGGAGTTGGTAGAATATGCAAAAGCTGCCGACAAAGCCAGTGATATGAAAATGAGTTGCGAGGTTACAGAAAAACATCATGCAGAAAAAGGCTATCAGGAGACCGTGAATCGTTATTTCGAAAACCCGAAAGGGGATGCGGAAAAACTACCTTTTAAAAAGTTCTTTATTGATGCTCCAGTTTTTAAGATGAGTGTTCTAAAAAACGTGCGGGGACAGCATGAAAAAGTTCAGGGAATGGCGGAAGAGTTTGGTGTATTATCTCCACACAACATCGTAGTACGAGATAATTTCAAGTATTTACGGCCGATAGAAGATGTGCTGAGAATCAAAGGTAATGAAAAATCAAAGTGGTTTCGAAAAACAGGCCCTTTAGCGGTAGATTTTGATACTGACAAGGTGTATTGTCGCAGAGAACTGCTTGATAAGCTTAAGAGTATGATCCTGAGCAACTCGCTTTCAATTCTTGAGGGTGTTGCTGCAGTAGGAAAAACAGTGCTTATTCGTCAACTTGCCTATGAACTCTTTCAAGAAAATGAGTTGGAAGTATATTATTTTGATTGTGATTTGAATAGAGGATTTGATCAGGCTGAGCTTACAAATGAAATCAACACACTGTGCGGTGTATTTATACTGGAAAACATTCATCTTGAAATACGTAAGATTCAGCGGTTATTGGAACAAATCAAAGAAGATTCAAAAAAACATGTTCTTTTTACAACTAGACCTTCATTCAGGGAGTTTCAATATACAAAAGATAATAGTCTAAATAACCTGGACTTTATAAGGCTAAAACCTTTTTGTCAGGCAGATGAGATTATAGACCATTTCATGTCGGTTCATCCCAGTGGTTTTTTACCTTCGGAAGTCGTGCAATCCATAAAGGATATTGCAAAGGGCAGTTTTTGGCTTATGGCATATGCACTTGAAGGCTATATCAAAAAGTGTGATACTGATGAACCGCGAGCCTGGTTGGTTGAAGGGATAAAGGAAGACATGGAAGATCTTGAAAAGTTAAACCATGGTTTCCCTGAAGTTTTGGTTGCACTTTCTCCTCTTTATCAAATCGAGATATTGACTGAAGAAGGTTTCTTAACGAACACCCTGGGCTTTGACTTGAACTTGTTGAATGAACTGGTCAGAAGAGGTGAAATAACGAGACAGGTGAATTTGGATCAGTATGTATTATATGGGCTGCCACATTCAGCCTTAGCTAAAGTTTACTGGGAACATGGTAAAAAATACCGTCGGCGAAGAAAACTGCAAAAACCCATTGATTTTATTTACGAGTATGCTGTATCAGGGGTTCCTAACGGACTGGAAGCGATCGTATTTAAGAATGAAGATGTACGGAATCAACTGTACATGCGAGTTAATGCTGCTGGGAAAATGACAGAGGTTATAGAAAATGAGCTGTCCATGAAAGCAGTTAACTTTTGGATTAAAGATTGTGGTTCTTGTTCTATCAATAACCAATTATTGGTGATTCTAACTAATAAAATTTCGACACATGATGACATCCGTAATGCGGGATATTGTTTTCGTGATTTATATAAAGTTAATCCTAAAGCGGGGCAAAAACTATTTGACCACATAGACCTCAAAAAATTGGCGAGTAGATTTAGTAAATCTACACATGTCATGGAGACATCTTCTTTTATTGATTGTTTTAATACCTCTGATCATAATATGGCTATAGAGTTTTGTAATCTTCTTGATATAAAGAAACTAGCAAACGTACTGCCAGAAGTGAAGGTCTTCGGATGTATTTGTGCACCAATTTCTATACTATTTATGGTGAATGATAGCATGGGATGGGAGTTTTGGAATCTCTTGGATTGGAAAAAACTCATATCAAAGTCAAAACAAATGAAGTACATTGCAATGACTTGCTGGGGTATTGGGATGGTGTTTTCCTATCAGAAATCTGCAGGTGAAAAACTTTGGAAAATGTTGGATGTTCAAGAGCTGGCAGATGTAGTGGTTAAGCATAAAAATCCTCTTCGTATACAGAAGTGCTTTTTTTTCCTAAATTCAATAAAAAATCCCAAACCTATGCGAGAGTTTTTGAATTTACTGGATATTAGCACGTTGGCGAATAATTTGAAAAAGTCAAAAAACGAAAATGAAAAAAAAGACTGTGTTTCCTATATCTGCAAAGTAGATAGAAATATTGGCGAAAAGCTTAAATCACTGTTAAGTGGTAATTATCAGTTGCCCTATATGCTAGAACACAAGAAAAAGGTGGCAGAGAGAAAGAAAGAAAGACCGGATTGATTCCGGCCTTTAAAAAAATCAAGGAATTCTTATAGGCACTTCAAAAACATCTTCTTCGCTTTCTTTCTAACGGATTTTTGATGTTATCAATCAGCTTTAATGCCTGACGCTTGGTTATTTTTTCAGGTATCTCTGCTCCAAGCCTTTTCAAGTATGCGGTCTGGTTTTCTGTTGCTGGGTAACTGAGCAAGCAAAGTGCCTTTTATGGCTTTGAGGGCCGAGACATTTTTTTAACAAAATCACAAAGTTTATAAACCCCACTTTCTTATTATTACCACTGGAGAGTTACAGTACAAATGTTTCCAAATAAAACATACGAGCTTCGAAAATTGTATTTTGAGCAGAGTAAGTACTCTGCAAAACCAATTAAGCCTGAGTATCCGCTATTATTACAGTGGCCTGAAAAAGGTTATTTTAAAAAATTAAAGCCCGATGTTGATCTGCTGCAGAGGGCATTGAAACCTGACAAAAATATCGAGGAAAAAAGTATATCGGAACAAATATTTGGTAATGAGATAAAACAGCAATCTATTGACCTTCATCATATAGCGAATTTATTTTACGAGCGTTGCAGGCTTCACAAAAACCATATCTCAGAAATCGATAGAAGGCATATTGAGGCCCAGGAAAAACTGTTTGGAGTTCAAATTAATAATGCATCAGATAAAGGCAAACGTCTTTCAACTCTGGAAGGCCAGTTGTCACAGCTTGATCAACAGAGAAGAGAAGAAGAACTTGCGTTTTGGAAGGATACTGTAGAGCTAAGAGGAACGTTATTTGAAAACTCTGGTGACTACAGAGCCGCTAAGCAAAGAGAATTTATTTTCTCTGATGTGGAGGCTGGCTATGGCAGATAATACCGGTTCTGCAGGCGTGCGGCAGCTCTGTTTAAAATTAAAACCAGTACTTGGCTCTAAGATTGACAAAATCTATACCGCTTATATGGCTGAGGATGATAAAGGCAGAGACCAGATCGAACATTATTTACAACAATTAACAGCTAAATATCTGCCCACTAAACTAAGTGAAACCGGCACAGCCCTTATTCCACCATCGGAAGAGCAAGCTACAGGCGAATATCCAATTGGCAAAGTTCAATATGCTGGAAAAGATTTTTATGACTTTAGCTTAAGAGAAGATGATTGGATCCAGCACATGGCAATACTTGGAAGGAGCGGAGCAGGTAAGACTAATGTAGGGTTTTTGATTATCGATCAACTTAAAAAACATAACAAGCCATTCCTGCTGTTTGACTGGAAGCGTAATTACAGGGATTTGCTTTCTATCCCAGGATTTGAAGATGTGGAAGTTTATACTATAGGAAGGAACATTGCACCATTTACGTTTAATCCGTTAATACCGCCAGCAGGTACCAATCCAAAGACATGGCTGAAAAAGCTAAATGAAGTGCTTGCTCATTCATATTGCCTAGGAAATGGATGTTTATTTTTACTTCAGCAGGCTGTCGATGCTGTGTATGAAAAGGCGGGCGTATATGAGGGCACTGTCGAAAAGTGGCCAACCTTTAATGATGTCATGCGCGAAGCTAGGAGCATGGACACACGAGGTAGGGAATCTGGCTGGTTGTCTTCAACATTAAGGGCTTTATCAACACTTTGCTTCGGTGATATGGATAAACTGGTAAATTCAAATAACAACAAAAGCATTGACCATATACTTGATAAAAATGTTATCCTCGAACTCGATGCCCTTACTCAATCAGATAAAACCTTTTTTATTCAGTCAGCTTTGCTTTATTTGCATCATAAGCGTATGGCAGAAGAAAGAAGAGAAGATTTCAAACATGCAATCATAATTGAGGAGGCACATCATATATTGTCAGACGAAAGAAGATCTTTAACCGGGGGGCAAAGTGTTATGGATATTGTCTTCAGAGAAATTCGTGAGTTTGGCGAAAGTCTGATACTATTGGATCAGCATCCGAGTAAAATATCACTTTACGCTCTCGGAAATACTTATTGTACGATCTGCATGAACTTAAAACACAAGACAGATATTAATGCCATGGCTCAGTGTATGCTGTTGGATCGAGATAGAGATATTTTAGGTTCGCTCGAAGTTGGCCAGGCTGTAGTGAAACTGCAGGGAAGGATCGCGAGACCTTTTCAGATTCAAATGCCGCTGTTTGAAATACAAAAAGGGTCGGTTCGCGATAGTGATGTTAAAAAACATATGCAAGATATTGCTCCACCTATAGTCGTAGAAGATTTTCGGTTACCTGTCCAGGTATCTGAAAGTATCGCCATAGTGGAAACAAATCCAACTGATAAACTAAAAATTGCTTTTCTCAAAGATGTTGACGAGTATCCTGACAGTGGCATTGCCAACCGATATAAACGGCTTGACATTTCCGTACGTCAAGGCCAGAAAATTAAGGCACAGGCAGTTGGGGAAGATTTAATTGAAGAAGCGATCAAAGCTACAAGTTCAGGAAGATTAAACACCCTTAAGCTGACAGTGAAGGCTGAAATCTTGCTGTCTGACTCAAAATAAGCTCATTTTTCAATGGTTTTTTGCTTCCGAAATTACCCTCATAAAATTATTTGCTTTAGGGTCGTATTAACAAGGACTTATGAATTACTTATCATTGTTTATCGTGGCGAATAGATAGAAGGATAAATAATAAATAAATCAAAAAAGGCGTTCTGTCCTTCAAAATGAAAGCTAAGAGAGAGTAGGGTTTATGCGTCAAGTCTATTGTTATAGGCTATCGCAGTATTCTATTTATTCAGTATATTTCACTGCCAGCTATGTCCAACCTATTCGCTTTCACCGGCTATAAAAAGCAAATGGCTTTTATAAATGTTTCTTACCACTCTGAGGTGAAAAGGAAATCACTCCTTCAAAAACATGAAGGAATTTGGCTCACGCATAAACTGCACACTCTCTCTACCCAAACCTTGTTTGCCAGATAGTGGCGAGAATACTTGGGTCGAAAGTCAATTGGATTCTGTTTGTGTATGTTCTGCTGATCTTGGTGGAAATCAGCAGGATCAGGCCGAGGGACTGCAGGTATGATAGATTGGAATAGAAATGGACATAGCTAAAAGGCTCTTCGTTGAATTGGGTACTGATCATTCGATAGGATTGATATATGTCTTTTACGTAACCATCTCGCTGCGAAAGGGCTGCTTTTAGGATGAGCAGGTTCTTGTCGTTTAAGTCCCTAACTACATCGAACATTATATCCCGCCTGGCTTTTTCAAAATGTTCTTTCAGGGGCACCTTAGGTTCCAGGGCCCAGAGATATAAGGTTTTAATCGCTACCCTGACATCGGAATTTGTGTTGCCGACGGTCATAGCGGCGATTGCATTGATAGTTCCGGTAGGATTTGATTTTAAACCCATTCGAGCTCGTTCTGTAAGGATTTTTTGCATTTCAATGGCATCGTAACTGCTGAAGTGAATTATTTCCGGCTGAAGCGTGCTGTTTATACTTTCATCAAGTGAATTGAGGAATTTGGGGTTATTGCTGAGAAGAATGGTCATATAATTGTTTGGTGACCGGCTGACAAGGTAGAGAATATCTTTGTGCCTGTCTTTGTCGCTCATCAGGTCGATTTCATCCAGGATGAAAACGGTTTTGTTTTTGTTTCCTATTTCGAATCTTTGCCATAATTCATCCAGGCTGACACCTCTTGGCCTAACATCAAGTATATGAGCTATGATTTTGAAACTGGTATTATGCTGCCTGCAGTTGACGTAGATGAAATTGATATCTGTTTGCTGAGCTAATACGTGCATAAGATATTTAGCAGAGAGGCTTTTGCCGCAGCCCCTGGCACCGAGAATTATGACATTGTTGGCGATGCTTGTTTGATTGTAACGCAGCAATGAGTCGATCAGTGGTTTGACTTCCTCACGCATCAAAGGCTTATCGGGTATATAGTTGAAGTCAAAGATTTTGAAATTCTGTATTCTGTCAGAGTTCTTTTTTAAATCCTGCTGTTTAGTTTTAAGGTATTCAGTGATGTCCATTTTACGCGTAAACTTTACCCAACGTATAAACTCACGGGGCTTTATAAACATTATGGTTTTATTTCGAGAAATGCCTTACGCATAAACTAAAGCGAACGCTTAAACTGAAGGGTATTTCAATTATTCAAATTTAGGCCCCCTACTGACACAGCATGCAGGTTATTCGGTGTACCGAAAACAAGAACGGTCTATTATAATTATGACTCAAGCGTATGTTTTGTGTCGGTAAGTATGTCTATAAATACAGCTACTCCATAGGGGAAGATAACTATTAAGGCATAAATATCAATCTTCACTTTTCCCATATCCATGGGAATTACCATAATAACACAGAAAGATTCACTCTCTGTCAAACGCAATCAATCGACTAAACGATGTAATTAGTCGTTTGATCCGACTAATTTGTGTTGAGATAATTTTCAATTTTCAGGCCTTCACAAAGCTTAAACCGATTCCGATTATCTCTGTCCACAGCTTTGCTGAATAAATTAGCTTTTGAGTTGATCTGCCGCATTTGGTTTTTGATGGTATTTGGGGACTTGTTTAAAGCTCTGGCAATATCAGCATACGAAAGAGCCATATCCCGATTCTGGAAAAATACGCTTAAAATATTTTTTTCTTTGGCTGAGAACGTGTCAATATCAAGGCCCTGATTCAAGGGTTTTTGTGGCAATATAGGTAACTGCTGGGCTGGCAAAGGCATGATTGATCGATTAGTCGGTTCGATTTGCTCTTTGATCGGGGTAATTGCTGGTTGAGCGACTAATTGCTCCAGGCTTTTCAGCTGATTGGAATTCTTTTTGATTATGATCGTATGTTCTGTAATCTCCTGGTCATGCTTTTGCAGAATTATATTTAAAGTGCCGATTTGAGAGTTAAGGTTCCTGATCTCGGACTTTAGTCTTGTGAGTTTCTGGGTGGATTCAGGAACTGATCTATTAGATCGCCTTTTTCTGGCCTTGCGTTTTTTCTTCCTTTTGAATATGCCAAATAATCCCATTTTCAATAAACTCTTATAGGCGAACCCAGATAATAGGTTTGAGCTTCAATTAATTCGAGCTGTTTTTTTATTCGCCTATACTGAGAATCGGTAAGCCTGGCATTGCTGTCATCAAGGGCTTGATGTATCTGCATAGCCAGAGATAGAAAAGATGAATATTTGTCCATTAAATCTTTGCTGGCGGTATTATTGAATCTGATAAAAGAAGATGGCCCTTGCCTTGCCTCATGGGATTTTAGCTTCTGCCAGGCTAATAAAGCTTTCATATCTTCCAGAATATGCCGGAGAGTTTGCAGCCCGGCTACCAGTTCTGTCTCTGTCATAAAGGATTAAAGCTGGCCTAGTATAAAAACCTTTTGCTTACAGGTACATATCGTCATAATCGTTCATGTCTTCCCAGCTCAATTCATCGGGGTCATGATAACCAGAATCATCTTCATGGTGTTCATGCAAATGGTCCAGTATCCTGTTTGAGACCCTACGGATAGCCATAGTATGCTCACAGATCTCTTCAAGAAGCTGAGTATGCTTCTCTTGTTCGGTTGGTGTGTTTTTTTTTGCTGTCATTGTAAAATGGTAACGAGGAAAGAGTTTTTAAGCTTTTCGGTGATTAAATATGCGTTTAAATTATGGATGATTCAATAGAGCTGTCGCTAAATGGTTGTAAAAACCGCGGCCAGAATATGCGGCCGCGGAAAAAGAAAATCACCCCACGTCACTAACATTTAACTCCGAAGCCAGAAGATTTAATTGGATATCTGGATCAATTGGTAATAGGCGTAAGTACTTTGTGAATTGAGCAAGCATGAAGCCGGCTGCTATGTTGGCACAGTATATGGTTGTTTTGGCAGTACAAGGGCCCGTGTGAGCTTGCTGGGCGGTGAATAGGGTCTGAGGGTAGTGTTGGCGGCTTGGTTCATCACAGGCGGTTATAACTCGCAAAACTTCTGCTGACATTCTACCATCTACGAAGAAGTTGGCCTTATCTTTCACAGCATCCCATATGTGCTTTCTAGCGACAATTGAATCCACACAGCAAAATACCGTATTGCCCAGAGGTATTGACCGTTTGAATTTATCCAGCACGATCTCAACTTGCAGCTCGTGATTGATCTCTCGGCAGAACTCGGCTGTTACGTCAACCTTGGGGCGTTTTAGGTCTTTGTGCATATAACCTTGTGTTGCCAGGTTACTGATATCCACGTGATCAAAGTCGATAAGTTGTAAAACAGGTATGCCGATTGCGGTTAGTTGGATTGCAACCTGTCTGCCAATGGCTCCTATGCCAATCACTGTAGCCTTGCAATCTAGTATTCGCTGTCTTGGTACAATATCAGCTTGTCTTGAGTATCTTTCACTGCTCATATGACACCTCGCTTTCATCCCAGAAATCACTTCTTATTGACAGTTCTTCCATGAAATACTCTCGTTCCATAGGGTCCATAGAATCGATCTCAGAGAGTAAATCCTGATCTGTTAAGCTACCAAAATCTTCAAAGCCATCACTTCCAAAAACATCGGCTTCTTCAGTTTGCTTAATCCTTTTTGATTTGCCGGTGAGGTTGAAGATCGTATCTTCGGTGACATTAGCCATGTATTGTTGCTGCCAAACCTCGAAGTCAGCGGCATCGAATTCGCAACTGTAATCGACACAGATGGGAATCTTTGCTTCTCCGCCTGGACCTGCGTTGAAACGCAGCCTTGCGAATGTGCTTCCTTCCTGGGCGACGATAGCCATGATAGACCAGTCGCATGAGCCGAACACTCGCTGGAATGTTGATTCGTCGGTACAACTTGGCTGTGGTGAATCGCCGGGATGTGTGTGGAGCCAAATGCGGGCGAATTGTTCAGGTTGCCGTCCTGCTTCTACCTGGTCTTCGAAAAAGTCCGCAACCGCTTCATCATCAAATGAGACTGAGACGGCTGTTACTTTTTGTTTTACCAGGACAAAATCCGTTACAAGTAACAGATCATCAGCTTCGGTGATTCCAAAACCGCCAACTTCGTTATCGGTTATGTCACGCAGGAATACGAGTTTGGCCCAGGCTGTCGGGCTGAACCGCAGGCTTGGTTTCTGATGTTGTTGTGTCTTCTTCAAGTTCTTCATTTTCTTGTTCCTCTCTCTGCTCTTGGCAGCTATTACATAAACCATCTTCATTAATACAATCTTTACAGAGCGTTTCTTCGCATTCTGTACATACCGCTGTACAGCTATTGCAAACAGGTTGATTGCAAGCTGGGCATTCATAGCTGCAACCCAGGCAAATCGTTGTGTCGCAAATCTGGCAATAGGTACTGCAACTGGAGCAGTAATCACGCTCGCAATCTTCACAATAGTAGCAATCATCGCCTGCAACCGTGTATCCACAGTCATAGCAGGAAATACCTTCCCAGTCATCCAGTGATACATAAGGGCTGTCTGGATTGTAGGTTTGCAGAATCTGAACGATGATCGTAAAAAAATCGTTAAGCCTGCCTTGTTGAATTGCCTTGCGGATCGCAATGTAGCCATCGCCTTCACATAGCTTTTCATGGCTGACGTGTGGATGAGTTACATCGCAATCGCTGCCTGCCGGGTTTGGCTCAAGGGCTATGATCTTGTATGGGCTTTCAGTTGTGAGCTTTTTTATCTCGTTTAGAAATAGTCGAATTTCAAATGCTCCAAGCGTAATATCATCGAGCACTATTGATTCTGTTATTACCGAGATGGACTTTGCTTTGAGATCAAATTTTAGTTCGCCGAATTCCTGTTCAATCTGCAACAGTTCTGCAACCACATCGCCTAACTTGGGCAGTTTTATCTCGTCAGTATTGATGGTACTCTTGAACTGCTCAAGGTGGTGTGAAAAGTCGTTGAGATTTCTACTGATCCTTGATCGTATCTTTTCAGCAGCTGGATACCAACACCTGTCAATGGCTCTTTGGAAGATGGGAGAGTTTTTGGTTACGTCAGAGCACTTGCAGCTGAAGTCTTCAAGCCGATGTTGTATCTTTAGTAGCCTTTCATGTTTAAGACTGTTTAGAGCCTGCAAGAGCAGGTTTGCCGCTCTTATATGTTTTTTGTACTTTTTCATAGATACTCCTTAATGAAAAAAAGGCCTCTGCCTATAATTGAAAATAAGCAGAAGCCTTATGGTTAATGTTTACGAGCAAACAGCTCAGTAAGCCGCTCCATCTATCTTGGTTGGCGTTACTGTTACCCTGTCGTTTTCCTTTAGCACATAGTCCTTCGGGACTGGCTGGCGATTTACACGGATCAAATAATCTGCCGCTTCATCGTGAGGCATCTTTTGCTTGAAAAGCTTTTCGATACTTGTGCCCTCTTCGACGTTAATAAAATCTGCAAATCCGCCACCATTGTTATTTATGTACATTATTTTCATGTTTTTTCCTTTCGGTAAAGTGTTAATATTTTGAAATTTACTTGTGACTACAATCTACTGATTCTTTTATCAAGGTGGACTGCGCGCAGCGGTACCACTATAATTTTGCATGGGTTTTCCTTTCTGAATTGAATATTGAAGTGTGTTTAGTTAATCTTTAAACATTTCCGGTACTATCTCTTGGAGCATTTTCGGGCTCCAATATAAGTCACGCTCAATGGGCAGTCCCATCATTCCTCTTACACTTTGGAGTTCTCTCAGGCTGAAATAGCCCAGTTCTTTTTCATGACCTTCTACCAGGCCAAAGAATGTATCATCGCCATCGAATTCTGTAGCGTACCATGTCCAGTTGGCGTCTGGGGTGAAGAATTTTACATGTGCGATTGCTTTGCCACCTTTGTCTTCCTGAGAATATAATGGCGGCAGTTTTGTTTTGACTTCTTTGGTTACAAGTTTCATGATTGTTACCTACCTTTCGTTAAATGTGATGGAAAAATACCATCGTGGGTTAAATAAAAAAACAATTAGAAATGGTTTCAGCCGTAAATATCACTCACTGATGAGCTTTCTGGTTGACTTGGGTCCTTACGCTCGGTCAGGTGTTCAAATGCCTTCTGAAGAGCTAATATGGCTTTAGGGATGTCGTTTATACTCAGGCTGTTGGTGCCCTGCCATTGACCTGTCTTATCTTTGTACCTGACTTCAATTACAACTTTTGGCAATTGAATCGACTGACCGTTCTTTTGTATGGTGTTTCTAAATACAGCTGCTCTTACAGCACCTATCTTGAAAACAGTTTCTGGTTTTGACATTTTCCGCTTATTCCTCCTATCGATTGGTAAATACCAATCAGTACGATCGTAAAGTCGATAGACTTAATAAGCATTTTGCTTGTGCAGTATATATAAGGCCGAGAGGAGGCGTTTTAAAAACGCGCCTGTAGTAAGCGTGTATTCAAACAACGTCGAAATCGAGGCCGAGTATTATAATCTGCATAAAGCAAAAAAACCGTTGCTGTCAGCTAGGTTTATATCTGCTGGAACATAACGGCAGAAGAATATAGTGGTAGAATACGATATGAGTTGATCGCCAGTAATGGCGGAAGTGATAAAGCGATAGCTAAGAAAGATATATTTGTGTTTTGGGGTATTTCGGGTGAAATACCTGTTCTCCAGCCCGGAAAAGGCTAAATTAAAGATCTTCGGAAATTCAGGTTTTTCAAAGCTATTGTGTTTCCTGGATAAGCTTTTGTGGTTGTGCAAGCTTTTTGTCAGGATGTATTAGTTTTGATGTTTTGAATTTTACTAATCTTCAAGTTCTATAAGTTTCGTAAGTTTATAAAGCTTTCTATCGGTTCGAAGGTCTCACTTTTCATGCTTCAATCGACAGGTTTAAAAAGTCTGCTGATTTCACATTAGGGCACGAATGTGAAGAAAATGAGGCAAAACAACAACTTCTCCCGTATAAGAAAGTCGCCAAAAAAGGTAAAATCTTCAAATGTGAAATTATTGAAAAAATACCACAATTTCGGCGAGACTATACGGTATCTAACAATAAATGAATTAAAACAACTCTTCGATTGTATTGACAATTATCACCATAAGCTGATGTTCCAGGTTGTCTATGAACTCGGCTGTAGAGTTGGCGAATTCGTAAGGATTCAGATCAAACATTTGAACTTTTCAAGAAGTACTGTTTTCTTCCCTGCTGAAAATACCAAAACCAAATATCCACGGACCAGCTATTTGCCAAAGGGTCTGATGAATGAGATCAAAAGCATTTTAAAACAAAAACAGATAATCAGTAAAAGAGAGGAAAATATTAGAAAGTCAGGAGCTTATCTGTTTCATCCTGGTCAAAGATGGAATCAGAGATATACAGAAAATCGTATCCGACAGATATTTCAGCATTACGCAAAGATAGCGAAATTACAGACAGTATATGGAAAAGATACATGCGGGAGAAATCTGAAGATGTTTACCGTTCACTCCCTCAGGCATAGCCATGTAATGCATTATACCATTGATTACAAATTACCATTGCCGATTGTTCAAAAACAAGTTGGGCACAGAAGCCTGAAAACAACTTCGATTTATTTGAAACCATCAACTGAAAAAATTGCAGAAGCATATGAAAAAGCAGTATTAGAATAGATGGCAAGGATGTTGCATAATATGACAGCTCTCACCCCCGATTCAAGTTGTGCATATCACGTTAAATAATAGTTTAATCCGACATGTTGATTCAACTCAGATTTTTCTTGTAAATAAGGTGACCGGATATTATCTTGAGATTATCAAATTTTATTAATAGAGGCCGTCCATAATGATAATTAGATTAGAAGGCAATTTAAGGAAGTATGAGGAAGATTTTGTACATGTTGCTATTTTGATGGGTATTGCCCTTGCAATAGGGATATACTTAATCACCACAACAGTCCTGATAGCGAAGGATGGAATCTTTTTTATTGAACAAGCTCGGCAGTTATCAACTAATCCATCCAGAGTCATAAGAATACATCCGCCAGGCTATCCTTTTCTTATATTTGCAGCGCACAAATTTATTAGTTTGTTCGGGGCCAGTTCATCGTCACAAACATGGGCTTACATTGGCCAAAGTGTAAGTCTTTTGTGCAGAGTTCTTTCATTAATTCCATTATATTTTATTGGGAAGTTGCTTGTTGGAGCAAGAAATAGTTTTTGTGGGGTATTAATTTTAGTTATTTTGCCTTATCCTGCAGAGTTTGGAAGCGATGTTCTTCGTGATTGGCCTTACATTTTGTTTTTGAGCACATCGCTTTTATTTTTGTTTTTGGGCATCCGCTCGGGAAGGTGGTGGATGTTTGGACTTGCGGGGTTGGTATCAGGGGCTGGGCTTACAATCCGGATGGAATGTGGACAGGTAGCTATCTATGCAATTTTGTGGCTGGTAATCAGTTTATTCTTGCCAAAGAAAAATTTGAGTAGGCTTAAATCTGTATGCCTAACGCTACTTCTTTTGATCTGTTTTGCAAGTCCTTCAATATCTTATATAAAGGCTAAGGGGAAGGTTTTGTCGCCTAAGCTCGAAAAGGTTCTTAATTATAATATGGTAAGACAAACCGTTGAGGCCGAAAGCAATAGTTTGGGTGGTACTGAATCTGCGTCGGGTATGCCCTACCGAGTATTGCAAGGTTTTGTACGTCTCGGGCAGGAATTATGCGAGAACCTGATGTATTTTTTTGTATGGCCTTTGATAATTGGTCTTTATTGTAGCTTTCGTCATGTACGAAAGGTAGTCTCTACTGAAAGGCTTTTTATAGTTTTTCTAATAGTGCTGTATTTATTAATGCTGTTGTTGCTGTATATTAATTATGGTTATATCAGTAGAAGACATTGTATGCCGATGGTCGTGTTTACGATCTTCTATATTCCGGTTGGCCTGAGGGTAATGGCTCGCGGATTAAGCAAGAAGCTATGCAAAAATAAATTGCTCGCTTACCGTAATAGAAGACGCTTGTTTTTTGCGCTTGCTGGAATTGGGTTGGTTCTCTGCATTGGGAAATTTTCCAGGATAACTCCTTTGCGTCTGGATAAGCTTGGGTATAAAGAGACAGCGGCATGGCTGAAAGCAAATACGACAGCTACGGACATTGTAGCGGTGCCTAAAGAGCGTATAGCTTTTTACGCGGATAGGAAGTGGGTGAAATCTGATGGGGATGTTATCAACAAAGATGTTAAGTACATAGTTCGTATAGTAGAAGTAGAAGAAGAAGGGGAAGGCTTGGAATTTGAGGCGGGGGTAGAAAAAGAGTATTCTGTATGGGTAGATAAAAGGCGTAAGAAGAAAAAGCTTGTGGTTTACAAGATGATGTGATCAAAAAAACCGGGCAAAGTTAAGTTCCCTTTTTAAACAAAACAACCGGAACAGTTTTTAAAAGTATATATAAGTTCAACTGCAAAGATCTTCTCTGTATATACAGGTAATCGTATCGTATTTTATGCCTTGGATGTAAATCGTAATAACTTTGTACTTGTGCAAGACCTGTGAGCCCGGGTTTGATGGCGAGCCTTAGGCCTTGTAAAGCTTTATGGGCATCAACACGAGGAAGATTTTCCGGTCTGGGGCCCACTAAACTCATTTCACCTTTCAAGATATTTATTAGCTGAGGAAACTCATCAAATCTTAAACTTCTTAATAATTTTCCGACTTTTGTAACACGAGGATCGTCTTCAATAGCTGGCATCATTCCTGATGTTTTTTCCGCATCTTCTACCATTGTTCTGAACTTGTACAGCGTGAATACTTTTCCATCTTTGCCAACCCTTTTCTGCTTATAGAAAACTGGGCCTGGAGATGATAGTCTTACAAGTATCGCTATCAGAAACAGCAAAGGAGAAATAACAATAAGCATAACAAGGCATACAACTGTATCCATAATTTTGATTAGAGACTCCTCTGTTTCTGTTTTTTTTCCGAGACAAGTAGCAAGAAAATGAACTGTACTATTTTTGTCATTTAGACTTTTAGAAAGAATCTCTCCGTAAATGTCCGGCACAAAAAAAATCTCCGTTCGCAGCTTTTGCAGGAGGTATATCAGCAAATTAAAATTCTTATCATCATGAATTCGCTTACATATTATTATCTCGTCAATGTCCTTAAGCCTAATTAAGTCTTCAACATTTTCCACTTGGATTTTTTCTACGTATTTACTGTGATTCAAAAAAACATCGTGGCTTTCTTTTCCAATGAAGACAACTTTTCTCTTAACTATGCCTGCAAATCGTAAAGTCAGAGCGGTAACTGAAAAAATCATCAATAAAGCTATAGGAAAAGCTATGGCAAAAATGCTGGTAGGGAAATCTGACCATTTGATTCTGAAAACATAAACAAGAGCAATCGCTAAAAGCGTCCCCACAAGTAAGCCATTGAATATTTTTTGAAATACTTCCCAATATGAACAAAATCTTTTCTTGAATACCTGCATGAAGACAAGAGATGACATATAGATAAAAGTAATGAATGGGAAATTATCTTTATACGGCTGGAAATTCAGTTCTGGTATATCGAAGCCATATCTAATTGCAAAAGACAGGAGAAATGCCAGGTTTATCAAGAAGGCGTCGGCAACTAGAAGGAAAATTTTGAAAATTATTCTTTTACAAACTGTCATCTTCTTTAATTACCTGACAAAGTTAGTATAACCCAAGAAACAAATATCGTATTTGAAACAATTAGTTTATAACATGAGAGTAAACAATGCAAGCCGAATATACGTCCTCATTTGGCTGAGCTTTTCCGGGCGATTGTAATTAAATAGCTATCGGTTGTTTTTAAGTTTATCTGCATACAGTTCCTCGTGGGAGAGTATTTGCGCTGCGGCACGGGTGACATTGAAAGTTTTTTCCAGTAATCCTCTTGCATTGTTGCCCATTTCCAGTCGTATATTTGACCTTTTCGCTAGCAACTCGGCATGAGCAAAAAAACGATCGTGCTCGCCATTTAAAGATACAAGGCCTGATTTTGATTCTTCAATTAATTGTTTTAAATCGTTTCCATAATTAATGCTGGCTAGAATTGGCATAGAAAAGTACATATAAGCAAGCATTTTGCCTGGAAAGTTATGGCTCTTTAGTTTTTTATTCAAAGAGATTAAGCCCACGTCAAATTGTGAGAGCATGCCAAGATACTTTTCCTGTGGTACAGCGGAATGAATTGAAATGTTAGTCATTTTCTCCTTGCTAATTTTGGCTTTTAGTCGTGATACTTCAGACCCTTGGCCCACAAGAAGGAAGTATACTTCCGGCAGATCGCGCATGTTTTGAGCCAGACGGAGGATGTTGTCCATGTCTTGTGCAACACCAATATTACCGCCATAAAAAAATACGATTTTATTCTCAAGACCCAGTTTTTTACGATCATTACTAACTGGAACATTTTTTTCCTTAAGTGTCACCCAGTTATATAATACTTCAATCTGTTTTTTTTTGTCCAGGCCAAGGCTCGAGAAATAGTCTAAATAGCCATAAGATTCTACTGCAATTATGTCAACAGCATTATAGTGTTGCAACTCCTTGCGTCTGAAGAACCAGTACACGGGTCCTTTTTTGATTATGCCTGCGTCAAGTGCCCATTTGGGGAAGATGTCACGCTGGATCAAGTAACACTTGCATTTCCATAGTTTTTTTAGTTTTTTGACAAGCGAAGCGAAGAATATGGTTGGTGCATATAGGACAATGAGGTCGCATTGATTTGATTTAAAGAAGTTTTTTCCGGCTCTGAAAACAGTTGATGACAGCCGCATTTCATTAAATGCTCTGACTATTTTTCCGGCACCTTTTATTTTTCCGGTACGAACCCTAAAGATGGTCACTCCATCCTCGACGGTAATTTGTGTTGGAGTTGTTATAGAGTTATCAGGGGCAGCAACTATCACTTCGTGTTCCTGGCAAACAAATTCAACCGCTAAATCGTGAACAAGCTTTGCGCCGGATTTTGTGCTTGGCAAATAACAGTCGACAAGTATTAATATTCGCATAGGAAATGATCAAGAATAATACAGCAGTTTCGTTAACTTTTGTACCAGACGGTTCTGTTGACATAGTCAACATAGCTGGCGATAACCCGAACAACCTTTTCGGAAACATTTTCGCATTGATAGTCATTAACGATGTGGTGACATTTTTGTTCTTCGTAAAACTGGGTTGTTACTATTTCAATGGATTCTAAAACCCGCTCACTTTTGAGTCCACACATAATGAGTACGCCGCTATCCATGCCTTCGGGGCGTTCATGAGCCTGTCTGATGGTAACAGCTGGGAAATTTAAAATAGCAGATTCCTCGGTAAGAGTTCCGCTGTCGCTAATAACACAAAAAGCCTTAGTCTGAAGATAAACGTAATCAAGGAAGCCCAGCGGTTTTAGGAAATTTATTCGTTTGTCCAGTTTTAGAGAATCATTTAAAGATTCCAAACGCTTTCGTGTTCTCGGGTGGGCTGAAACAATTACGGGCATCTCATAATGAAGGGCAATTTTGTTGAGGGAATCTAAGAGGTCGTGGAAATTAGTATCCGCCTCCACATTTTCTTCGCGATGCGCACTTACAAGCAGATACTTTCTTTCTTCTAATTTCAACTGCTCAAGTGCCCTGGAGTTCTCAATATCTTTTTTGTAATGGCTAAGCACTTCGGGCATGGGTGAGCCGGTGACAATTATTGTGTCAGAACTGATGCCTTCGGCGATCAAGTGCCTTCGGGCATGTTCGGTGTATGGCATGTTGATGTCGCTGGTGTGGTCCACGATCTTGCGGTTAGTCTCTTCGGGTACTCGCTGATCGAAGCATCGGTTACCCGCTTCCATGTGAAAGATCGGTATTTTTCTTCTCTTGGCTGGAATGACGGCAAGACAACTATTTGTATCGCCCAGGACAAGCATGGCATCGGGTTTTTCTTTAGCTAAGACGACATCGCAGGCGCTTATCACGTTGCCGATGGTTTCAGCAGCGGTTTTGCCGGCAGAGTCTAAAAAGTAATCTGGTTTGCGAATATCAAGCTGCTCAAAAAATATCTCATTCAGTTCGTAATCATAATTTTGGCCGGTATGAACTATCTTATGCTCAAAATGTTTGTCCAATGCGGCCATCACACGCGAGAGCCGAATGATCTCCGGCCTTGTTCCTATGACAGTTAAAATCTTCATTTTTAGATAAATGTCCCTTCTTCTATTATACTTGTTCATAAAACGTATCTGGATCATTAGGGTCGAACAGTTCATTTGTCCAGAACAGGGTCAGCAAGTCACTATTTCCCACATTTTCTATGTTATGAGTATATAAGACAGGCATCTCAATGCTCACAGGTTTTTTGTCGGAGACGTTATATTCTATTATCTGATCAGTTCCTATCCTTCGCAGACGTATCACTGCCTGTCCCTGGACAACACAGAATTTTTCCATTTTCCTGGTATGGTAGTGATTGCCTCTGACAACTCCCGGTTTGGTCACAGAAAAGAATATCTGTCCGGAGTCCTCCTGTTTAACGACCTCAAAAAGACTGCCACGCTGATCCAGATGCAGTACTGGCTCGTGTTGGTAATCGTCATCTTCCATATAACTCAAGTATGTATTGTAAAGATTTCGCTCAAAGTCATTTTTCAATGAAGGGACTATTCTCTTTTTATAATAACAGTCCTTAAAATTCTCCAGCAAGGCCAATAATTGCGAAACCTTTATTTGGGCGGTTGGTTCAATAGTCAGCGTTTCTATCTGAGTTGGGGGATTGTTTATTCGCTCGTAAATGATCTGTGTCAATTCATTAATATAAATCAGATTCACCTGGTTATCGACAAGAATATTGGGCTCTTGATCGTGTGTTAGTTGATGGCAGAAAGTGGCAACAACGGAATTATAACAAGGCCTGGCCCGGTCACCGAAAACATTCGGTGCGATCATGATGCTAAGCGGTGCTTTAGTTTTATCTGCCCACTCGCTTAAAATTTGTTCGCCCCGCATTTTAGCTTTTCCGTATGGATTGTCCTGATCTCGCTGGGTAGATGAAGAAAATATCACATGCGGTTTAACTGTGGCTGTCTCCATGCCATTAACAAGCTTGTTGGTGAGTTCGATATTCTTATCCAATACCATATCGGGCTCATCGCGAATCACAGCGGCAAGATGAACAACAACATCACATCGCGATAAAAATTCTTTTAGCCTCTCTGGATCGTCGAAATAGTTTTTCTCGAATGCAACGACTGAAATATTTTCTTCTCTACTTAAGCGGTCACGAAGATGTGCCCCGATAAAGCCAGCCATACCAGTGATACCAACATTTATTACGCCCATAAACTTTTCCTTTATAGTTTCCGCCGAAACACTTTACGTGAATCCGTAAAGATCAGCTATTGAGTTCGGCTCTTACCTCCGGCAGAGTCAACAGCAGTTCTTCTATTCCTTTTACATTAAGCCTTTCGGTATTGTGTGAAGTATAATCTTTAATTGACTCTTCTTCCAGATTTCCCTCAGTGAAATATTTATCATAATTCGAATGTCCCAGATCCATTTCTTCGGGCTTGATGCGATAATAATCGCCCATATCCTCTGATCTGAGCAATTCCTCACGAGTTGCAAGGGTTTCGTATATTTTTTCTCCGTGCCTCATTCCAATGATCTGCTCGGGAACGTTTGAATTAAATATGTTTTTAACCGCCTTTGCCAGATCCGCAATGGTCGAGGCAGGGGCTTTTTTAATAAATAAATCGCCTGTCGAAGCATTTTGAAAAGCAAAAAGAACCAGATCGACGGCATCTTTTAGAGGAAGTAAAAAACGGGTCATTCCGGGAACAGTAATTGTAAGAGGTTTGTTCTGCTTAATTTGTTTGATAAACAGAGGGATCACCGAACCTCTCGAACACATCACATTTCCATAACGAACACATGAAATGGTCGTAGGAGAATCTGGCTTCATCCGTGTAGACGAGAGGGCGACCTTTTCCATCAGTGCTTTGGTCATGCCCATAGCATTAACCGGATAAGCAGCTTTGTCAGTACTGAGGCAAATCACGGCCTGAACGCGATGTTGTATTGCAGATGTAATAACATTATGACTGCCTAAAATATTTGTCTTCACTGCCTGTATAGGGAAGAACTCACACGATGGAACCTGTTTCAAGGCAGCAGCATGAAAAACCAGGTCAACCCCACCCATTGCCTCATCGACTGCATCTTTATCTCTTACATCTCCAATATAAAACTTCAGCTTGGTGTTGGCATATTTGATGCGCATCATCTCCTGCTTAAGTTCATCTCTGCTGAAAATACGTATCTCCCTGCAATCGCCTTTCAAAAGTCTGTCTACTACCACGGTTCCGAAAGATCCTGTTCCTCCGGGAATTAAAATGGTTTTATTCGTTAAACTTTCCACAGCAACATCTCCTTTTTATTGTTAGGTATATTTTCATTATCCTAAAGTATTCGAACCATTTATCGGAGTTTTTTTGGCACCATAGAACGAAATACAGAAAGAGCGGGGTATTTATAATATAGCCTCTTGAGCAGAAATTGAAATTTTGGTAGGATACCTGGCTTTTTCATGGCAATTCCGATCATTAAACGTTTAGTAAGTGATCTAAGTTCCGCAAGTGAATGTTCCTGAAGATTGAAAGGTATGTTATCATGGTCGAGCCAATATTTTTCATCGATAAAATCATTTTTGACAGCACTTTCGTATACATCGGTGCCCGGCAACAACCACAGAATAGAGGCACCAACCGAAGAATGCGGCTTAATGCGGCCAATAAGGTCTATTGTTTCATCGATCGTTGAAATGTCTTCGCCAGGAGAACCTACCATCAGATATGCCCTTGGTAAAATTCCAGACTCGTGAACCATTGCAAAGGTCTTTTCGATATCGGCTCGTGTTTGACATTTATTAATATTCTTAAGTATCTTGTCACTTCCACTTTCCACTCCAAAATCGATCGCAACACATCCGCTGGCTTTCATTGCTTTCAACAATTGAGGGTTCATCATTTTAACGTGACTGCAACAGGCCCATTTTATGTTCCAGTGGTTTTTGATAATTCCTTCACAGATGGAAACTGCTCGTTCTTTATTGACAGGAAAGTTGTCGTCGAAAAAGTATACAGATTTAATTTTGTGTTTTTCAATCAGCCATGCAATTTCGTCAAGGACACTTTGTGCGGACCGAAATCGCCAGTTTCGCCCCCAAAACCGAGTTGAAGAACAATAGGTGCAATCGTAAACACAACCTCTGGATGAAATAACAGCAGCTGTCGGTGACGGTAGTGCAGGAAAGCCGGCATAATTCGCAAAATTGAAATTTTCAAAACCCTCGTAATATGGCAAGGGTATTGAATTGATATCCTCAACGAGTTGGCGTTGTGGTGTATAGAATGGTTTTCCGTCCTCGGCTCGCAGGACAAGGCCTTTAACATTTTTTAGATCGCTGCCAGTCTCCAGAGCTGTAATTAATTCATGGAACGTCTTTTCTCCTTCGCCAATAACTACCGCTGACGCATGAGTTTTCTTGAAGATATGTTCCGGAAAAATGGTGGCGTGCGGCCCGCCTAAGACCAGAAAGGCATCAGGTGCTGCTTGTTTTATACTATCGCACAGTTTCCATACCATGCCTCGGTCGATCGTCCAGCAGGTCAGTCCGATCAGATCAGGGGCAGATTGACTGATACTTTTGGTGATTTGAGAGAGGGATCTCAAGCCGCCATCAATTAAAGATATATTGTGGCCAGCCTTGTGCGCTATGGCGCCGAGGTATGCAATTCCCGGCGGAGGAAAATTCGGTTTTTGCTTGTGTGTTACTGGATTACTGATTAGTACTATTTTCAAATGCTCACCTTATTACTGTGATTATTTTTCAGGCCTCGGCTAAAATTTCCCTATATAATTCTATGTATTTGTTAACGATTGCATCCCACGTAAAATGGTTTGAGACGTGTTTTTTGAGACTCTTTCCCATAGCGTTTAAGTCGGCAGTATTGCCAAGCATTTTAGCCAGGCCTTTTTGCAAATCAATTACAGATGCTGGCACTACCAAGCCTCCATTAAAATCCTCAACTTCATTAAAGCCACATTCATTTGTAATCAGTACGGGTGTTTCTGTCATGGCTGCTTCAAGGACAACTATAGACATTGCCTCCTGTCTGGAGGGAATCGCAAGTAACTCAGATTCATAATACGCAGCAACTTTGTCATCATTGCCTAAATAGCCCAGGAAATGCACATCATCCTGAAGTCCCGCATTGATAACGATATCTTTTAATTCAGTTAGCATTCCTTCATCGGGGCCGGCAAAGACAAGGTGGAGTGCTGGGATTTTATTCTTAATTTCGCAAAAGGCTCGTAAAAGAAGGTCAGGGCCCTTGATGTGATTTAATCGCCCAACAAAAAGTATGAACGGATAATTCTTCAGGTTATACTTTTCTCTAAAATGGACATTGTCATTTCTCTTGAAATCATCGCTATTAATCCCATTTGCTATAACGGAAATTTTTTCAGGTTCGGCACCGTAAGATTCAAACTGCGGAATTTCATTAACACTTATCGCAATACATCTATTTGCGTTTCGAACGATGCTTTTGCCGATGACAAAATTGTAAATTCTCTTTAAAATTTTGGATCTGCCATATATCGCAAGTGAACCGGCCGGACATATCACATACGGTTTTTTTAGACGTCTGGCAATAATATAAACCAATGCGTTGAGAAAGGTCCAATGATTGATCAAATGGATAACATCAGCGTTATTTACAATCTCTTTAATTGCCTTGTATGAAAACAGAGGCATCCGAAACCGTTTAATCAGGCCAGGCAAAGCTATAAGATTTACTCCCTTTAATTTTTTTATCTGCTGATGGTCTAAATCTATATCAAGTGTAAGTACTGTACTCTCGACACCAAACTTAGCTAAAAGTCTGCTCGTCTGGAACGTTCTTTCGACAGAACCTCCACCTAAAACAGGATCGAACCTTGCATTGACATCCAGTATCTTCATAGATTAATTGTACCTCATTGACATAAAACATCAATCCAATTCACAGTTGATGATTTCATACCAGAAGTTTTTCATAAGAATCGGCAATTGAATCGACATGAAACAAAGCAAGCCATTGCTGCAGTGCCACAGGTTCGATCTGCGGGGGCGCCTTGATAAATTGGTTCAATTTTTCAACCCGCTCTGAAAACACATTATTATCGTCTACGAGATTTAAAATTGCTGGATAAGGCTTGAAGAAATCTACCGAACTATCCTCAAACGTTTTTACGATATTTAATATCGGTCTGCCTGAATGAGCGTATTCGACAACTTTGCTGGGCAACTGATAAAGTGTATCGTTACCGATATTTACAAGCACTTTCGCCTCATTCATAATCTGAGGGATCTTCTCGTGGCCCACGGTGCCATGTAGAAATATTTTATTGTTAAGCAGTCCCTGGTATTTGTCAAAACAATCTCCACACTCAGAAGTATTTCCCCAGAAATGAAGTTCCAGATTTTCCTCAGGTTGTTTTTGCAAGAGGCTGACAAATAATTTTAATAAAAAATCAGGGTTTCGTATGCTTTTATATAATGTCCCAATAAATACAAGTTTGTTTTTTATATCGTCTGAAAGAACAGATCGTTCTATGTTTTGGTTTGTCGATGAGATCATTGGAGGGATCACATGATTTTTTTGTTGGCTATCGGAAAAGATCTTAGAATATTCGTCCCGAGTCGACCCAGTAGTTACTACGATCTGATCGGCAAGGTTAAAGATCTTTTGTTCGACGGAGTAATTAAGTTTCCTGAATAAATTACGATTGTTTGGCGATGTCCGATCAAGAAAGCAGAATGGGTCTCCTATATCTACAAGCCATTTCATTTCCGGATATCGTTTCTTCAAAGCTAATCCAATTAAGTGCCCGGTAAAAGGGTGAGATACGCTTATCAAGGCATCGTAATTTTGATTTTTCAGCAGTTGCTTTGCTTTTCTGGTTGCAGGAAAATACCATAAACACGCAAAATCAGGCCAATAGATTTTTTTCCATGTGTGGTCGTAGATTTGTTTTATTAAAGGTCTTAACCGCATGAAAAAGCTTGAATTACCAGATTTCTCGGAAGGCATCTCAGGGATAGCATACGAGCCATTCATGCGATTTTTCAGTACTTGCATGAGGGATGGGCCAACTCTGTAAACTCTGATGTTTCCATAATCCTGCTTCTTAGTGAGCCCTGGCCTCCACGCACAAACAACATCGATGTTATGGGCTTTTTCGGCCCAGTGCTTTGCAATAGAAGACCAACGAAAAGCACGTGGGGAAATAATCGGCTCATAGTCATAAGTGATTAATAGCAGCTTCATATTTGAGCGTCCTGGCAAACTGACAAGATATGGGGGCGATCCTGTTGAATGCTTTTGCTTAATATTGCGACAACTCCACCTAAGAACCAAAAGATGAAAGCTGATAAAAATGCCTCTCCGCTTGCCACAAATATAGCACTTATTGCAAATACGACATAATACATAATTATACCTGCTGTCAAGCCCTTGAAAAATCTGTCATTAAGATTTTTGTATAAATTGAGACTTTGCTTTAAGAATGTTAGAAATATCCAAGCATAGAGTATTAATCCAACTATTCCTGTTTGCAGTAATAAGTACAGATAATAGCTGTGCGGCTGCAAAGCGTCTTGGCTAACTGCACCGACTTTTCCCATACCAATTCCAAAAACAGGATTGCTCAATGCCAAACGCAATTGTTCAGGGTAGAAACCGGCTCTTATTCCTATAGCCTCTTTATAATGTACGGAGGTGAAAAATCTCTCATACATTGTGGATGGAGCCAGAAAAAAAGCTCCTAAATATAACAACAGTAGAACTAACAATATCTTCTTATTTGTTTTTAGTGCCCAGAGACTAACAGCAACAGTTAAAGCAAGCAAGCCACCTTTACTATAAGTCAAAAGCAATGAGGTGACAAGAATGCAAGTGGATATGATAAGCCAACACTTTACTTTCCTGGAGCGAATAAAAAGGAACAATCCAATGGAAATGCATATAAGGGTGTCTAAATAGTAGGCGTAGTTGTTGGCGCCTAAAAAATCATAGGCAAGGAATTTGCTGCCGCTATGATAGGGTTGGTGTAGAATTTTATCTACCATTACTGGGTTGGACAGGTAGTGAATCGTGTTTGTCAAGGCGATCAGTGTCCCGGCAGTTAGAAAAAAGAAAATATATTTCTTCAGATGTTCTCTTTTGGGTATTACAGCGACGGTTAAGAAATAAACCATGATGTATTGTAACAGGTTTCGCAAGCCCATAATGTTAGCTTTAAAATCCCCTATATTTATACATAGAAGGGCAATGCAGTATACTATAAATACAATAATTGGGATGTTGGCCTTGGATTTAGGAAAAACAAGGCGTTTTTTGATCAGCCCCTTAATCAACCAGGACAAAAAAATCATTACAAGAACGGCCTCTTTCCACTGACCGGGAAAGAATGCTTTTTTTCCCAAAATAACGTGAAGAGGCATCAGGACAATAAAAAGCAACAGGCCTTTTTCAGGAGATAAGAAGATTACCAGGGCAATAAGACTACCCAACAGGATATTAAAAGCTATCGTGCCTGGAGTAATGAGTAAACTTAAACAGCAAATCACTGCTATCGCAAAGAAATTCCCGTATTTGTCCAAAAAACTGAGCCACTTTTTATCTGTGGTTAACATATTTTCAATTTTATTCATGCTGTTAATTATTCCGGGGATTCTTTTTACAACTGATTACGACAGGGTCTTAATTTCAAATTCCAGTTGGAATGGAAGGCTACGCTTATATTCTATGCTTAAAGTTTTATTCCTGACTTTTGTTCCATATTGCGGTGAAAACCAACTGTCATCAATAGTCAAATTACCCTCAAGTAAATCTCGGATTTTAAAACTTATGTTTTTTTTGTCACATTGGAGCAAAAGTTCATTTGATGCGGTTTTGTTTATTATAATTTGTGGCGCAAAATGGAAGTACCAGTTAAGTGTATGGTCGGGACAATGATTTTTTGCGGCAGATGTATAATACAACTCATCTTTGATCGTCCATTCAAGATTCTTTTTAATAAAACGAACACTTCTTTTGTGAGCAATTTGTTTTTCAGAGGAACTATTTATATATTCGCCAATTAGAAGATCTTCTCTGTCATTGCTTTGCCAGTTCAAAAATCTTTGTTCCAAGTCGCCTTTCATTTCAAATAACAATAGTTCATCAAAACTATTCTGCTCTCTGGCATCGACAGCTACAGTGTTATGATAAGCCGTTGATCGAAAGAGGTTTCTCATTACTGGCTCGGAGGTATAAACATAAGTGCCAGAGTCAACAATAACATCACTGCCCTCAATATTCAGTTCAAAGCTTAATTTATCATTATGACAGTGTCCTGTTCGATTGCGATTTAGACCCTCTGTACCACATGAAATGAACATATAGTTCATATCTTCTCGTAATATATACCAGCCCGCATCAGAAAATGTTCGACTTCTGATATTCTCAAGGCTGTTCTCTTCTAAATTTCGCCAATTTTCATAGGCTTTCTCGCCGAGCCCCCACAGCCCCTTAAGGCTGAAGTTATATTGCTTGATCTTGAAACGGGGTTCTTTGAAGAATACGGCACCGGCTGTAAGCAAATACCGCATATCGAGGATTTCTCGTTTCATAACGGCAGCTGCAGCGTTATTTGAATTGAATGGATCAAAGGTGCAAAGTACGCCATTGTCATTGTCTCCGATCTGGGGCATTTGTCCGTCAGGTTTCAGGGAATAAAGAATGACTTCAAACATCTTATAGAGCCTATCTGCATACTTTTGGCCGAACAGGCGATCTGCAACCTCTCTGTGATTTTCACCGTTAAAATCATTGTTATTAATCACTACTAACAAGGTTGGCAGAAAAAACAACTCTAAAGCTAATCGATGATAACACGTTGATCCCTCAAAGTTGGTCCCATCAGAATTAACCTGTTTTTGCATTTGTTTTTTGAGCTGGTCAATGCCAAGGCATTTCCACTTTTTAGCATCATCGAATTCAGGAAACATTGTGCCCAGGTAAATTAGTCCGGCTAAATTAGAAAGATAATGATTGTTGACCACACGATCATTGTTTTCCAAATTGTGCGTGATGTGTTGGCCATGAGCCCAGAGGCTGCAAAGAAACTTTTTTAGAAAAGCATCTATTATCCTGCTGGAATCTTTGAAGAAATAGTAGCCGGCAATCCAATTAACCGCTCGGATTGCGACATCCATTGTGCACGACCAGTTCACCCCTGCTTGAACCGGATTATTCTCGATCCAATCATCGATCTGATTAACAAACTCCTGGGCATATTTTTCGTTTTCGGTTAACCAATATGCTTGCCCCAAACCGATTAAATGCTGGAATCGGGATAGTTCCCAGGGGACTTTAATATCTGCCATGCCAAGGGGAATCTCGATATTTTTATAGTGCTTACTGCAGTCCCATCGATAACCGGTATTAAAATCTATGTGCCAATCAATTAGGCTATATTGTTTTATATTTTCCGCATGAGATTTTGTAGATTGTGCTTGATGAACACAGTCTGATTTTGAGTTCACGTCGTATACTTGGCCAAAAAGATCGAAGTTGTGTTCACATATCCTATCGGCATATTTGATTATATGATCCCGTGCAGTTGAGTCATTTTTATGAATAAATGAAAGGAAAAATTCTTTGAACTTGTGATCGAAGAGAAACTCTGGTTTTGTTCTTTGGGTCAAATAATCTTTTAGTGTAGCCCCGGATAGAAATTCTTCATTATGATCTCTGAACTGGTTTATGAGTTCTCCCTCTTTTATAGTCGCCCCAAATATACGAAAGTAGGTCCTGGTAGCAATATCGCAGGCTGTATTTTTGATCTTAAACCAGATGAGTTCACCTATTTCTTTGGGAGATGAACTTTTGCATCTTCTCAAATATCTTACTAATGTATTCATTGATATTTTTAAAGGGAGGGGTATATATTTAAGATAGATAAAACGATTTGAACGAGGGTTCTATATTTCGTTGTCTGACGTCATAAACATACGATGCCACATCACCAAAACCATCATGCCCCAAAGTTCAAAGCCAAATTGTTTACGTTTCTGTAAATGCATATTTAGAATTTCATGAACTCTTTGAGGTTGAAGAAAGCCTAATCTGTCAACACTTTGAGGCGAAAGCAGCTCATCGGCCATCGGCTTAAGTGGGCCTCTTATCCAGTCATGAACAGGTATACTGAACCCCTGCTTTGAACGATTTGCGATCCTAGAGGGAAATTTTTTTGCTGCATACCGTTTCAATAGGTATTTTGTACACTTGCCCTTTCTTAATTTCAACTCCGGGGAAAGTTTTGCTGCCCACTCCACAAGGCGATGATCGAGCCATGGCGATCTTACTTCGAGCCCATTGGCCATGCTCATTCTGTCGACTTTAGTTAAAATATCTTTAACCATATATTCTGAGATGTCCACCGTTTGTAGTGACGCCAAGGCAGGTTTGGCTTTTTCGACTGCATATCTGGAATTCAGATATTCGTAAGTTCCTTTAATATCAGGATTGGCCGCAAAGAAATCCTGCGAGAAAAGTTCTTTTTTTTCGGTTTCAGCCCATGTTCCGTTCCAAAAGAAATGCGCCAAGCCTGGAGGCATGGACAATCCGCGAGCAAACCGTTTAAGTTTATATTCAAAAGAAACTTTTCTATCAGATAACGGAAGGAGATTAGCCGTAAAATCGGCCAATCTAATAAGATTATTTGGCAGATATTTTTTGATCTTAGCTGCTAACCTTGTGGCTGGATAAGTGAGGTAGCCTGCAAAAAGTTCGTCAGCTCCATCGCCTCCGAGAACTACCTTGACATTTTCGGCGGTCATCTGGCTTAATTGATAAAAAGGAAAGCAGGATGAATCAGCTAAAGGGTCATCAGCATGGCGGACCAGGGTCTCGAATAGATTTGGGTTGGGGTCTATTTCAAAAACTTTAAGCTCCATGTCAAGGATTTTGGCAACTTCTTTGGCAAAAGGCTCCTCACTGAAATTGCCGTCTTTGAAAATCGCGGTATAGGCTGTGACATTTGCTCCGAGCTCTTTTACCTTGGATGCGATTAAAGATGAATCCACTCCGCCGGATAAAAATATTCCGACAGGGACATCACTCCTAAGCCTGAGCCTTACAGAATCCTCTAATAAAACGTCCAACTGCTCAAGGGCGGCTTCTTCATCATTTATTTCTTCTTTTCCAAAAAAAGAAGAAACATCCCAATATTTTCCAGATCTCTGATTATCCTCCGAAAAGATCATCCAGCCACCCGGGCAAACGGATAAAATGTTTTTAAGTAATGTTCTGTTGCCGGGGATATAGTTTAATGAGAAATAATCATATGCAGCTACCTGGTCCAATTGTCCTGGAACATCCGGGTGTTTAATTAGTGATTTAAGTTCCGATGCGAAAATGACCCAATCGTCATTGACGTAATAAAACAATGGCTTTTGCCCGAGACGATCTCTTCCAAGAACAAGCTTCCTTTGATTAAGGTCAGCGATCGCAATTGCGAACATTCCATTGAGCCTAGAAAACATTTCTATTCCGTATTCTTCATACAAATGAAGAATAACCTCTGTGTCAGAGTTGGATTTAAATATGTGTTTTTTCGAAAGCTCCTGCCTCAATTCAATGTAATTGTAGATCTCGCCATTAAAGACGATAACGAGAGAGCCATCTTCATTTGCCATTGGCTGAGCCCCGCCGTCTATGTCAATGATCGAGAGCCTTGTGTGTCCTAAGCCAAATGATCCATCAAGAAATATCCCCTGGCCATCAGGGCCTCGGTGCTTTAGAAGCTCTGTCATATCTCCAAGCAGATCTCTTGATATAGGCTTGTTGTTTTTTGAAAAAATACCTGTAATACCGCACATAAAATGAATCCGCTATTTTCTCAATATTGTCAAGGTGGCAAACGAGAGTTTACGTCCGATGAAATTTCTATAAAACATTTTTTCCATGTTGAATAAAAGCCTCACGCACTTTTTACCGCCAGTATAAAAAAAGGAAAACGCTTCCGGGTTATAATAAAGCACATAAGATAGCAGGCCCGGATAAAGCTGATCGACCACATTAAACCCGCAGGACGAATAAATATCATTTAATATATTTAGATCAAAACCTTCTTCAGTATCGGCGTCGAACATTGGGTTTTTTTTGTAGATGTTCGTTCTTATTATTTTTGTAAAATAGTTGTTTTGTGTCGGCTCAAAATTTATAAAATGTCCGCCATCATTAAGCGCACTATAAACTGTAGAGACGAACTCTTCGGCGGTATTATAAATATGATGCAGGCCACCTATCAGCAGAACGATATCGTATTTTTTTGTAGGCTTGAATGTGGTAGCATCTGCCTTGAAAATATTAATGCCGGTTTCTTTTTTTGCGATATCCAAAAAGGTATCGCTGATATCAAAACCATCGTATTCAACATCAACATTGAGGTGATCTTCAAGAATGCTTTTGCCGTCGGCAAAACCGCACATAGGCTCCAGCACCAACAGATTGTTTTTCTTCAGAAAATCCTTATCTTTCAAAAAATAGCCCCAGAGCAGTTCTTTGAGTAAAAGATGATTTTTCAACTGTCTGCATTTATAATACTTTTCCGCAACGTTTTCGTAATGACGGTACTGTTTTTCTGTGCTATCCATGATACTTTCAATGCCTGGGTGTTTTTTGTAATGTAACGACAAAGGCGCCGGTTTTTTTGAACATTAATTGGAGCATACAAAAAGGGATGAAAGCTAATAATAAATATTTGTAGTACCAGGCTCTGCCATTTTTTATGGAACAGCGAAATCTTTTCGTACTTTGCAGATAGTTCTGCACAGATAGAGCCCAATTGTCAGTGCTCAATAAATACTTGGTGCTGACAATCTTAAAGCCGCTTTTTTCTGCCAGGAGCTCGGCAGATGACGGTGAAAAGAGATATGTGTGACGAGGTACATGTAAACTGCCCCAATATTTTCTAACAATGGCTATATCCCAGCACTTTGTATTTGGTGTTTCCAAAAGTATATAACCGCCTGGTCTCAAGATGGCATTGGCTTTTCTCATTTCTTCAACAGGATCAACTACATGCTCGATCAAATTATTCATGATAACCAAATCGTAGGATTTAGTTTCTTCGATGTCAGCGATTGTTCCTGTAATTAGGTCCCTTCCTTTTTTTCTGCCTTTTTCAGCAATTTCATCTTTGAATTCAATGCCGGTCAATTTCAATTGTGGGTATTTTTCTTTCAGCAAGTCAAAATATGGTGCATCGGCACATCCAATGTCGAGGATTCGGCCATTGGCACCGGCCAACTTCTTATATTCTCGAAATCTGAAAAAATAAATAATACGATATAAAAATGAAATTAATCCTCTGCTTGAGATATGGTATCCGTGGTAGTCAGGTGGGTAATGTGATTTTAAGTCTTCAAGTGTCGGCGGAGGCCAGAGCATCAAAAGGCCGCAATTATTACATTTTTTGAATGAGAATCTGCCTTGGATACCATATTCATGATCAATCAACTCTTCGAATTTGGTCTCTAACTCAACACTAGAGCATAGCGTACATTTAGATATCATTTATCGACCAAATACTCCTTGATAAAAGACTCCGACATTGCGGGCAAACAGCCCTGAGTTTTCTTTAAGTTGTAATAAGGATTCTTAACCATGTCAGCCTGAATATCAGCTAACGATTTTTCGCGTATATTGCCATATGTAATTTGGATAAGAGGACAGGAAACAATGTCACCGTATGGCTGCAATCCAATTTTTTCTCTGGCTGCGGGACACTTGATAGTAGTTAGCCCCGAATACATATCCGTTCGGCTTTTCCATGTTTTAGATAATAGCCAGAAAAAGTACAGCTTGGTTTCTTCGGTCAGCATCAGGTCAAGACGATTTTTAAATGCTCCAGTTAGACAGCACGGAGTAATCTGAAGCAAACAGCCTAATTTTTTTGCCAGGAAAAGGGTGTAGATGATATCATCCTGTTGAACCTTGTCGTTAGATAAAATAGTATTTAATGAAACGTGAATATTATGTTTTTTGCAATTGCGAATATTTTCAAGGATCTTGTCATAGCTTCCACTTCGCCTGTTATCATCATGAACCTGCTCAAAGGCAGAATCGAGCCCCATTTCAATTCCATCTAAGCCGCATTCTTTTAACTTTATGAGCTTCTGCTCGTCCAACAAGGTTCCATTAGTACAGATCATGACAAAACGCTTATGATGCTTTTTTATATATCGCGTCAATTCAAAAACGGTTTCTTCTTCGAGCATAGGCTCGCCGCCATTTAACGAAAATTGAAAAGCTCCGAGTTCTACCGCCTGGTCAACCGCGTTTTTAAATTCATCAATAGTCAGTCGTTCCTTTTTTTCCCTATCTCTGTCGTAAGCAAGTCTACACGAACATTGTTCACATGCCGAATTGCATTTATAGGTGATTGCCAATTCCAGGGATCGCAGACACACTTTCCCCTGACTCGCTCTTAGAAACCCACTTATCACATAACGCCATATAAAAGGATTTGATAGGATAATTTGCGCACTTTGAAGAGTTCTGTTGAGATGCATCCTCAGAAACATGAGCTTTTGCAGGAGTCTGCTTGATTTAACACGTTCAAACTCTTTATGATATTTTTGAATTTTCTCTTTTGAAACTATTTGGTCCAATTGCATGATATGTGGCCTATATTTACGAAGTTAACTGTTTGCGATTTCTTTTTTACGTGCGCATATTCCAAGCACATCGTGTAATGAAAAATAAAATCGTTTATTTTCAACAAACTTGAACACTTTCCTGATGGAAGCAGCAGCTCTATGGGAGTAGCTGGTTGGGCTCAAATAAAAGTTGGTCAAGCGGTCAAAAACGTAAGAGAGACTATAGTATCTCCCCCAGTACTGTATACCCAGAATCTCAAAGCCAAAACTATTTAAGATTTTAATTATATTTGTCTTGTTAAAAATATGCAGATGCTGAATAGGATGTAAATGATACCAATGTTTGCCTAATAAGCGAGCCGTCATGCTTGACAGATCAGGTGTGGTTAGCAAAAATAGTCCTCCGGGCTTTAATGCATCAGTGACATTTTTTAGGGCAATCTCCCATGAGGGTAAATGTTCGATGACATCCCACATTGTTATCACATCATATTGTCCCTTATAGGTATCCGGCAGATCCTCTATTGACGCCACAGTATTATTTACAGAGAGATTTCTTTTTGACCATTCGACAGCATAAGGACTGATCTCGATTCCCTGAGATTCAAATTTTTCTTCTGCAACTTTGAGAAAGTATCCAGAGTTTGCGCCTATATCAAGAAGTTTCCCTTTTCTGTGATAGCTGTTTATCCAATCTAATTTCAAACGCATCGATTTAATATTACAATCATCAGTATAATATTTTTCATTCCCTTCGATGCGAAAAAATGTTCCATTAACATAATTGCCTCTTGTTGTCTCTAATATTGTGTTGTTCAGTAACACATATACATGCCGGCACAAGCTACATCGATAGTAGGTCCTTTCAAACTTACTTAACCATGGAGATGCCGATGAATTATGGCAAACAGGGCAGAAGCTTTTTGCTGTTTTGTCTTTTGTTCTCATTTAGAGCAACTGTGTGCAAATTACAATTTATGTCCAACGAAACTTCGGAAAACCACTTTTTCTGCTGAATTAAGGTTCATCGATAGATATTGCGAATATAATAGATTTTATGTTCGGTCGAATGGTGGTAAATTCGACTCAATATTTCACCAATGATGCCAAAGCAAAGAAATATTACTCCCATTAGCATTAATAGTACCGAAAAAAGCAGGATGTTCTGGTGTCCCTGAAAACTTTCCATTCTACCTGCAAAAAACATCACTAACATCACTGATGGTATAGCTGCTCCTGCTGTGATCAAGAAAAAAGCCATAAAGCCAAATAAAAACATAGGGCGAGCCAGGTATGCTATAAAAAAGTGCAGGAAAATAATGTCAGCAAGAACCCTGAGCACTCTGCCTAAACCGTAGTGAGATTTTCCTGTCAAGCGAGGCGGATTTTCTATTGGAACCTCACAAACGCGGGCTCCAACTTTCGATGCCAGAACCGGTATAAAACGGTGGTTTTCGCCGAACATTTCGATGTTATTAAGCAATTCCCTGCGATATGCTTTGAATGTCGTACCAAAATCGTGAATTGGTAAACCACAAATTAATTTTAACAACCAATTAGCTACCTTTGAGGGTATTCTTCGCACCCAAAAGTTGTCACTTCGACTAACTCGCCAACCGCTTACTAAGTCATATCCGTCATCGATCTTTTTCAGGAACTCCGGGATTTTTTCCGGACAGTGCTGCAGGTCCCCGTCCATCGTTATAATAATATCACCTTCTGCAGTATCTATCCCTGCCTTTAAGGCAGGTGTCTGGCCAAAGTTTTTTCTTAGTTCGACAACAATTACCATATCATCGTCGGCTTGTATCTTTTTGGCAAGACTTAAAGTATTGTCAATGCTGCCATCATCGACAAATATAATTTGATAAGTTCGATTAGAGTCATTCATAACCGCCTTCAAGCGGCCATAAATCTCATCTACACTGGATTGTTCATTGTGAAAGGGAACTACAATAGAAACATCACATTTTGTATTCGTATCGATCTTCTGCATAATTAACCATTTCAATCCGTTAAAAAATACAAGCTATACTTGAATCTTGTCATTGCCCCTATTAACAGGAAATCGGCCTATGGCTAAACTGTTTAAAGTGACATATCCTGACTGGTCCTCAATCTGGGGAATCTATCCATGACCATCTGAAATACAAAAGATGCGAGAAAGGCCAACGGCATATAATAGAGTACTAAGGCGCCAAAGTAATATCGCATGCCGGCTGCGGTTGTAATAAACAGGCCTGTAAAAATAGCGGGAATAAAGAAAAGGTACATTTTTAACTCCCTATATTTTCTAAAACGGATAGCGACCGCTATAAAAACAAACAATGAAATCCTGAAAACAAACCGTAACAACGAATTTATTGCACCTGAGTCAGACTGAAAGATAGAATTATTTATGTAGTTGCATTCCCAGAACAATCGTTTAATTCTTAGCAAAAGTATTTTTGCGTACCAGAAAGGATGTTTGCAAATTGTAAGCAATGCTTTGTTTCGCAGGATGGCATCATATCCCTCATCGGTCGTTTTAATTCCCGGTTTTACAGAATCAGCATATTGTATTGCATTTGAATCAAGCCATTTGAAACCTTTGTCCTGACCGAAGTCACCCAGTCCGCAATATACTCCATGCCAGGGCAAATGGTAAGCACCTTCGTAATTTTCTGGTGTGTCAGGCTTTTGGTATTTAGCATGATAATGATTGCGAAGGTGCAGAACAGCTTTGCCGAAAACAAAATATGGTACTATCAAAATGAGCAAGGTCAACCCAGTACGGATCAGCCTTTTGCGTTTTGGGACATCGCCATAAATTAAAACAAAAGCCAATATAGATAACGACATGAAAATTATACTGGATCGGACAGTCAAAAAAATGAAAAATACGATCCCTGCAGAAATAACCCTGAACCAAAACTCTTTCTCAGAGATAGGGGTGTTGATTATTATTGGCATAAGGGGGCAAAAGATCAAAATCGAGCCTATTAAAGGATAGCCCCATCCTGTAAATGAAAAATAGTACAAATGTCCCATAAACCGCGTACATCCGGCGAGAAGTATACTTAGTAGTAGTCCGGTTATAAACATTTTCCTTTGGGCAAAACAATGGAACAGAAGCAGTAACGCAAACAGGAATATCCCTGTATTCAGTAATCTCACCCCTATCGGGAAAAAGTGGCCATGCAATATCGAGACGAACCAAATTATAAATACCATTCCCAAATCACAGAAAGCGGGCCAAATAGAATAGTCTTCGTTTGTATAACTTCCAGCGTTCTTTTTTGCCTCATCGGCATGGTATGGACTATCTTTGGTCGGGAACACGTAGTCCGCATCTTGCTCACAATGATCTAATATCGGTTTTATTTGTATGGGAAAGATTCCGTAATAGTATAAGGAGTAGGCTAATGAGATATTGTATGATTGCAGAAATGGGTCTTTATATTCCTGCGGATATAAATGCCTGATCGAAATTGATGTAGTTTTATTAACAGTTGCAAACAATACACAGGCAATAATGCACAGGCAAAATAGGTATTTAAATTTAGTCAGTGAACACTTCTGATGGTTTGCGGAGGCAGTTGGCATAGTGAACTCCCATTTAATAATTATTGTGCAAATATTTTTTTGTTATTCCCACCAAGGCTGATATCAGGTTTTTTGCTGCAGAAACTATTCAGGTTCCAGATGAATTCTCCACGAATTATTTGTTCGCATTGTCAACTCTACCAGTTTACACTGTGAATCGTTTACCCATTTCATTACATCATCATGTGATGCATAAAAGGCTAAATTGGGAGCAAGCTGGTCATAAACAACATTGACAAGGTCCACAAAACGCAATTTTCGGATGATACCAAGATACTCTAACAGAGGCAATTTCCAATTCAGCTTTTTAAAAATGGGATTGGTGATGCAGGCATGTAAATATACAGGGACAGCTAACAGGTAAGAAATTACAAGTAAAACACTGTGTGGCAATAACGGACATATTTTTCGCAAAGGCTTAACCAAACGCAAATACAACTCATTGCCTTCCTTTGAATAAATCCATATTGTCATACGGCCACCAGTTTTTACCGTTTTAATCCCTGTTGTTATTCCCTTGGCCGGTTCAGGTAAATGATGTATTACTCCAAGGCTCGCCGTCAAATCAAAAACTCTTTTTACTGGAGGTTTAAGAATATCGGCTTGTATGATCTCAACATTTTTATATTTCCGAGTGCGATTGACGGCCTGTTCTACACTGGTGGAAAGGTCTATTCCAACGACCAATTCGGCACCGCATTCGGCAAAGCGTTCAAGCCACCGGCCTCCCCCGCAACCCAATTCAATAACTTTTTTTCCTTTTATGGTCTCCTCATTCACAGGATGCATAAATTCAAAAAGCAATTCTTTTGAGTTTATGTGTTTCTTGAAATCATCGAAATGCTCCCATTCTTTACCGAAAGCCCGAACTGTCTGGCTTTTGTTGCTTACTTCAGATGATTTTGTAAACCGCGGCACTCCATTTGTAATCGGGTACTCATTGCCAGCGGGACTTCTGAGAGTCCCCTCTAAGATGTCACCTGTCTCATCCTGAGTCTTAATTTCCAGAGTTAAGTCTTCTCCTGTTTCAGGGCAGCAAAGTATTGGCAATAGTATTTTTCGCATATTATCCTAACGCTTCATTCAAAACAATAGAGTTTTCGGTGCGAGAATTTAGTACAAAATTTAATCATATCTGGCGGCTAACTCTGTCATATCTTTTTTGCTCTTTTTGATTATTTCCACCTTAGCGATGCTTTGTTTTTTTCGTATAGTAACATCTTCAAAGACTTGCTTAAATTCTTTTTTGGCTTTTTGATATTCGGATTGGCTGCCTATGTCAAGCCAGTATTCTCTCAAGGGAAATCCACGAACTGCGATATTTCTTTTTACTAACTCTTCGATCAGGTCTGTCATACTGTACTTTTGATTTTTTGGGATATATTTTGAAATACAAGGATCCATAACATATATTCCAGCATTTACAAAAAACTTTTTCACTGGTTTTTCATTAATTCCTATAATTTTACAATCATTTATGCCAACAACTCCATATGGAACCTGGAAATCATATTTATACAAACTGGTAGTTAACTTATCGCCATGGTTTAGATGATAATTAATCAGATTTGCAAAGCTGACCTTTGTCAGTACGTCTCCATTAAGAATCAAACAAGGTTCCGCGATTTTTTCTATCAATGCGATTGGTCCTGCAGTGCCAAGCTTTATGGGCTCTTCTATATATTTGATATTTAGACCAAAATTACTACCATCACCAAAATGTTCCTTTATTTGATCTCCTCGGTAGTTCAATGATATGTAAATATTTCTAAAGCCCTGGGATCGTAACCGCCTTACAGTAATTTCGAGCAGCGGTCGGCCATTGATATAAACCATCGGTTTCGGTGTTGACTTGGTGGTGGGCATGAGCCTTTTGCCCATTCCGCCTGCCAGGATTATCACAGGATTCGAATAAATCGTACCTGCCAATCTTGTCTTTTCTATCGTGACGATATGGCCGCCATCATCGAGAACAGGTATTATTTGTTTGGCGAAATGCTTCTTCTTTATTGCCAAGATTTCCTGCTCTGTTGAGTGGATGGATATTGTGATCGGTTTCTTGTTCATGAAATGCTCTATTGTTCGGTTCATCAGCCCAATGTTTAAAAGGGCATCTCTAAGGTCAATATCATTAAAAACCCCAATGAGCCTTTCCTCGTCATCTATTATGAACAATATGCTAAGGCCACCATCGTCCATTACTTCCAGCGCATCGACCAACATGCAGTTTTTTTTTACTGAAACATGTCTAAAGCAGCCACTCATATTGATCTCCGCGGTAAATGTATACAAGCCATCTTGATTGCTATCACCTTATTTAGGGTTGTTGCCATATAATATTTATTCTGAACTAGTTCGGAAGTATATCATAATGCTGTCATCCTAACAACCTCAAAAGCTTCGGCCCATCGAACCGAACATTGAAGTCCGTATAAGCTATTGGTGGATTCGATGAAGCGTATCCAATCCTGCCCTCGTCTGGAAAATTCGCCCTCATACGCCTTAAGGGCCTTTATCTTTAATTCAAAAGTCCTGCTGATGTCCCTGTAATAAGCCGGATTGAACGCAATGGTCCCCTTGTACCAATTGCTTTGATATGTCAAAATACTCGGTACATGCCTGCAAGCTGCAATAGTTGCTCTTGCGACATTGCAGTGATCCAAATGAGCATCCCCACCCCAATGGGAATATACCAAATCAGGCTCAAAGTTATCTATTATTTTCCTGATCCCAAGAACAAGAGATTCGTCAAAGGTAACGTCGTTTGTTTTGAAGCCAAGAGTAGTGGTTTTTTCCACTCCAAGAATTGTTGCGGCAACTTCGTTTTCCTCTTTGGCTTTACTCGATGAGCGGACTTCTTGGCCGTCACTGCCGCAAAAACCTGATTCGCTGACAATGACCGTATGCACCGAGTCATTATTTTGCGAATGTACCAAGAGAGAACCGCCACAGCCGGTTTCGATGTCATCATGATGAGCACCTATAGCGAGAACTTTCATAATAAAATACCTTTATCAATTATAAAATCAGTAATATTCCATATAATGTTATTCGTCACAACGACTGAATTTACCAAGATTCAGGTATTTTATCCTTCATGATGCAGTCGCACAAGTGGTCTAAATAATAATTTTTCCCGGGCAGAAGATCGTCTAAAGAATCGATATTGTATTTTTCAAAGTTTGCATTCGAATGAACCGTGTCAGTAATGTTAAAGGGGATGCATCTTTTTATAAAATAATAATAGCAGAAAAGCTCAAAATTGTCCTTGTCATGTATAGTATCACAATTAACATTTTTCAATATTTGCTTATACTCTTCAACAGTAGACGGCTCATAACAGAAATTCAACCCGCTGTACTGGCTTTTTCCTACCACTGCTACCGGAATATCCTGAGATAACAGTTCCACGCCGAGTGTGCTGTTGAAAACAATGCCGATATCTATATATGGAAAGAGCTTATATGTATGAACTTTCATTTCAGGAGGTATCGGAATAATGTTTTCAGGCAGGACAGGATACTGTTCATATACATAATCCAAGAGGCCTTTAGCTGAAGGATTGCCGAATTTTTCAACAAAATGGGGTTTTATATATAACACGCAGTTGGGGTCGTTTTTTATCAAGTCTATTGTTGACAGCACCCAGTCTATAGTATTTGCAAACAAAGACCCGGTTTTATTCAATCCTGCGTCCCAGAATAAATTGGAAAACAGGAATATGTTGTGTTTTTTTATGTTGATATTAAGTTTCTTTGCCAAATTCCCCTCGTCATCAAAACAATTATGAATTTTATGGAAATCGTGGTTACATTTAAACCTTTCGTCAAGCCATTTTTGTAATTCATTTTTTTCTTCTTCATTTAATAATTTTTTTTCTCTTGTTCTTGCATAATTGTGGAATCGGTCATTTGAAAAATATGTGTCACTCTCATTTATCAAAAATGCCTTATAGTTATGCCCTGTCAGATTAAGTGTAATTTGCTTGCACGAATCAATCTTCTCGAAATATCTGTAAAATGGGCCACCGATCGAGTAAACATACATTTGACCAAGCACAATATCTGGTTCATAAATTTGCTGTAGCCGCATGGCAGTTTCCGTACATATCAGAGCCGTTTCTAAATGTTGCCTCCTTAGTATATTCAGTTCCTCTTGGGTCTGTGGTTCACCGCCTAAACAGTGCCTGGTTATCGATTCATCTACGATAAAAATCAACTCTACTCCATTGTAAAAATATGATTTCGGATAATTTGTCGCAATGTCACAAGCGAGTTCACCTAATTTTTTAATTCTGTCATCACTTACAAGCTCTCTTATTTCAACCGTTTCCATATCAAACAGGGGTATAAAGTCATTGCTGGTGAGCGAACATTCTCTGCAAACATTAGCTTTACAGCGTGCTTTGAGCAGGTTGGCCCGGTTGCGAATATTATGGCGTTCGCAGGCATTTAAAGTTCCGTTGCAATACAGAAAAATCACCCTGGCACCTCTGAGTTCCAGTGCCTTGGCAACTATTAAAATCGTATACAGCGTATAGTGTTCTGTTTCGACCCAGGGGATTAATATGGTGGGCCCCGATGCATGAGTCTTTGGTTTAGAACTTAGAGCTAATTGTTTTCTTACGTTGCGGGCAACCTCATGAATATTTCTTTTTCTTCGAAGGTAATGATAATAAGGAATCAGATTGTCATTAGCGATTTCAACCTTCTTTATCGCATCTTTGATCTTACGAATCATTTTTGAGAGTCCGGTTATGATGGATAACTATTTAATATTTATGTGGTCATAATACTGGTAGCACGTTGAACATCTCGTTAGACTGCCATGCATATTATAGTCCAATAGTGTTCTTATAGACTTGAGCTTTTCGCTGTTATCCCATATATCTTTCAGGGAAGAGCTTTCTATATGGCCTACCGTAAGTTGGGCATCGTAATCACCGCAACAACAGCTTATCTTGCCATCCCAATCAACAGAAAGTTTTCTGTAAATTTCGCCGCAGGGTCGGTAATGTTTTATTAGAGTTTCCTTTTTTTGGAGGGCTTTTATTTTTTCTTTGGCTTGGGATGATTTGACCTTGTCTAAGGAAAACATAGATAAGTTGGTTTTTCCGATCCCGACAGAATCAACTATGTTGCTCCAGTAATTTGCAAACGAATCGATTTGTTCCTTAGTTTCATCTGTCATTGTGCTTGATATATGGATATATGGCTTTTCTTTATTACCACGTACTTCGATCAGTTTTAAAATGTTTTCACTTAACCTGTCATAATCGGGATTATTACGCATCTCCTGATATCGCTCTTTCGTTGCTCCTTGAAACGAAAATTTTATTGAATCAAGCTGCATATCCACCATCGAATCAATATCCGATTGTTTAAGAAGCAAGCCATTTGTAGTCACATGACATATCAGTCCCTTGGATTTAATATAAGAGCAAAAATCGATTATGTTTTTGTGCAAGAACGGCTCACCCCATCTAATTAGCCGAATGGCTGCATTATATTCACAGCATTCATCGATTACCTTTTTAAAATGTTCTTCGGAGAGATATCCTTTCTGTCGTGTCATGACTGACTGTCCACAGAAAGAACATTGAAGATTGCAATAATTGGTCAGTTCAATATCAACGAGCAATGGGAAAGAGAGGCCTTTTTCTTTGTAATCTGAGGCATTGACATATTCATCGCAATCGTAAACATTACGAAAGACATTGTGGCGTTTTGAATTGGGATTATTAAAGTTCATATAATTGTTATCTCAAATAGCAGATTAAGTAAGGCCATAAGAGTTTATCATACATTTTTTACAGCCGGGTATTTTGTCTAAATCCCCTTGTTTGAGAGTCGACCGCAGATCTTTCATTTTATGTGAATTCCACATTTCATAAATAGACGACTTAGACACATTGCCTATTTTGGGACCATACACCATTGAGCAGCAGGCGTGCACATCTCCATTGCCTCTGATATAAACACGTTCGAATGGTTGACTGCATTTTATATTCTCGATAGAACTTTTGCCCGCTCCCATCTTTTCCCAGGATCGTTCTTGGGTAAATTCATGAGGCTTATATCTTTGGATTGATACATAATCAGCCACAGTTTTCCAGAAACCCACAAATTCTTTCAGTTCACTGTCATTTGCCGACAGGTGCACACAGCTGACTCGAACGATAGGGAATTGGGATTTCATTTTGTCTCGAAGTTTGATGAAATTAATGATATTCTCTTTTACTTTCTCGTAGCGGGCACCTATCCTGATGCTCTCGTAAGTTTTTGCAGTTGCTCCATCAAAACCTATTCGCAGCCTGGTTAAACCAGTCTCAATCAAATTTCTTGACGTTTCTTCGGTCAACAGAGTTGCGTTGGTATTTATCATGGTATCAACAAAGCCGGATTTATCTGCAATGTCAATCATATCTGCAATACGAGTATCAAGAAGTGGTTCACTCGTACCTCCAACGGTCAGAGAGGGGCAACTATATTTAGAACCTTCAGCAATAATCTCCTTAAATTTATCTAAACCGAGCACTCCATCGTAACCATATTTAGTCTTGCCTGGAGCCGAATGGATGCACATAATACATTTCAGGTTGCACCTGAACATTGTCTCAAAAACAAGAAAAAGCGGAAAGTCAATATCCTTCTGCATAGTTGAGGCTTGAGCCCATCGCTTGCGATAAGCTTTGAATGCATCGCCTTTAAGCGACCCGATATAATCGTTAATATCTCCGTAGCGGCTATAGTCCTGAACTTTCGCTTCATCACTGGTTATTATTTTATCCATCATTAAGCTGTCTCTATATTTAGGATTAGCTTCAAATTATTGGCTTAACCTACCGCACACCTCTAAAGTCGTATTCGCCCTCAAACAGCAGCTTGTGCAATCCACCAATATGTGATTCAGCCTTTCTTTTATGATATTCACGTATCAATTCGCTGTTTGCATTGAAAAGCATTTTATAAGCTTCGTCATCTGATACGTTGCTGAAATTAACAGTTAACCTGTCTGAATTGACATGCTTTTTGTAAAAATCATCAGCATCCTTTATCAGGCCCTTCTCTATTGCATAGTCGTACAAAGGTGTACCCGGAAAAGGAGTCACTGGTTTTATCGTTCGATTCTGACAAAAAGTATCATACTGTTTCAATAATGTAAAGCTTTTTTCAAAAGACTCATGAGTATCCCCGATATTGCCAAACAGTATATTAACACCAGGCTCAATACCTGCTTCTATTGTGATCTGCAGGCCTCTGTGGATTTGTTCTAAATCCAATTTTTTATTCATCAGTCGCAGAACTTCTTCATCAGCGGATTCAATTCCATAATTTATGAATCGGCATCCAACTTCTTTTAATCTCTTCAGCATGGCTTTATTAACAATATTGAGCCGACCATTTAAATAAAATTCTATTTTAAAGTTGTTTTTTTCTATTCCGTCACATATTTCAAAAATCCGTTTCTCATTCACCATGCACAGCTCATCCTGGAACTGAAAATAGTTTATGTTATAACGGTCCATCAACATGGCCATTTCTTCCATAACTTTATCAACGCTGCGTAGCCGAATGCTTTTTTCCATTCGATAGCAAAAGTTGCAGGTATAAGGGCATCCTCGACTTGAGAATATATTGCCGAATCTATCTGTAGGCTTACTTGGCTCGGCATGATTGCTTATGTAAGATTCCATTGGAAAAAGGTCCCACGCCGGAAACGGTATGGTGTCAAGGTCCTGAACAGGCTCAGACTTTTCGTTCAAGTAGACAGAATCCTCAATTCGATACCCAAAGCCCGGCACCTCGCTATAGGACTTCTTATTGGCAATAGCCTCAAGCAGGATCGGTAAGGTAAGCTCCGCTTCGCCCAAAGATACAAAATCCGCTTCTAACTTCCTTAGGAAATACTCCGGTTCAGGAGCAGGCCCATGTCCGCCAAGAATAATAGGCGGCCTGTCCTTAATTGTATTCAACGCCTCACAAACCCTTACTACTTGTTTATAAGAATAATACCCACAAATGAAACCTATCCCAATGGCATCAAAATGATTGTTCTTATAAAAATCAACCATCTCCTCAATAGTATAATGGTACACTGCCATATTGTAAATGTGAATATCATGTCCTTTTTCTCTGAGAACAGCTGCCAGATAGGCCGGGCCCATCGGAAATGAATTTCGATTTTGATGGTAATCGTGAATAATAAAAGACATCTTCATTTTATTTTCCTTCTTAAGTATTTGGTTGAAATAATTACTGACCAGCTATCAAAATAGATGTACGCTCTAAGGCCGCCTCACCTGCCGCCTTGATAAAATCTTTCGCGGTATCAATATATTCACCTTCGGGAAAGACAGAAGCGTACCATTCGAATCCTATTTTACCAGCTGCTAAAATATCTAAAGGTATCTTAACCTGAAAAAGCTTCTCAGCAGCTTTGGAATCAGAATTACAAATCTCTTTATATTTTTCGCGATACATAGCGGTCAAAGGTTTAACAAAATCATCCATGAACGATTTAAGAAAATCTTTTCCACTCTGATCGGCTAAGAATTCATTTAGTTCATCTAAATAATATGCAGTAGGTCTTTCTGAACGCCACGCAGAACCTTCCACATGAAAATAAAGCTCATTCACTGTAAACAACTCCTTTCTGATGCGTCACCTGTCGGGCTTTGGGCCGTTAATGTATCGTGCACTTTTTCGCTGATAAAAAAAAGATTCTTGATCTCTGCGTTCAACAGATTTGTTTCATTAAGCAGATAGTCCCTTACCAGTTCAAGCTGGATCTCGTGTTCATTTACAGTAAGGTTGTATTTCTTAAGCCAGTCGATTATTTCCTCTTCGTTCTCTTTAAAAGAAGCTATCTGCGAAAGCTTTGCTTTGCCTTTTATTGGCTTATAACCCAAATAAGACATCTCTGCTTCGCATAGATATTCGATCATTGCAGTTACATCGTCAGGCAGAAGCTCTTTCCACTTTTCAAGTGACTCTCTGGAAAAGCCGCTACCCGGAGCATAGCTGGTATTTTGTTTCCAGAGTTCACCGCTTCCGTTCACATATTTTTCAGGATGCATCAGGTTCTCAGAGAACTGAACACCTAAATGATCGCAGATCTTTTCAAACCACTCTCTTGGCGAGTTAACCAAATCTTCATATCTAACCATAAGATAATCAGGGTTATCCTTATTCATAATAGAATAGGCCACGCTTTTTCGCCAGTGACGAATAAGAAAAAGCAATGGGTATTTGTCTCCATACTTTTGAAGGTTTCTGCCTGCGTTACGTGAAGCAATTATCGCCCTGGGATCTCGAATAGCGTGAACACATTTGAATTTTAATTTGTCGAGACTAAACAGCAGAGAAATAAATTCATCACACCATGCCTCGGTAAAGCCACTATAATCGACGTCATCACCACCATCACCGCCATAACTCATAGCCAAAATATCGATCAGATCACGCAGAACATCAACTGTCGAGCCAGGCTTTAGGCGGTCAACCAAAGGTATTATTTCAGGAGCGCGCTCACTGCCTGCTGTTTCCTGTTGCCAGATGGTAAGTTTTTTCAGTTCTTCGATATCAGCTTCGTTGAAACTAAGCCTTGAAAATTCCCTGGCAAAAAGTCGTTTAGAATCCGACGGCTCACAAAAGCCCGTTCCAATAGGCTGATTTGGATCAAAGCTATTGCCCAAAACGTCCCTGCTAAATATATTTCTGCACAATTTAAAGAAAAAGAAGAAAGGTTCCTGCTGAACAGATATCCTGGGGTGCATATTCAACGCTCTCCCTATAAGCGTCTTACCTGAACGTATAGGGCCAAATATAATAATATTTTTTGGATTGCTGTTCATTTTGAATTACTTAGATTTTTTCAGGAGCGTCTTTATCCGCCAAGAAACCCGCATCCCAGTCTTCCCAGTCTTTTTGCAGTTGGCTTTCATAATCGACATCTGTTCTATAACTGCATCTTGAACAGGCAAAGTAGTCACCACTGCTACCTTGAAGGTGGGCTGATCGCAATTTTTCTATCTCCTCGCCTTTCCACACATCTACAATTTTCTGTTTGTTCACATCGCCAATATACAGCCTTTCTATACTGTTCGAACAGGGCTGGACTCGGCCGTCAGAGCCTATAAATAATCTTTCCCACGGGTATTGACAGAGATAATCTTCATGAAATTTAGTTTCTTCTGTTATCCTGTAATCTTTTACCGGGTTGCTAACGATCTTGTCAGCGATTTGGGTCATTTTATCAAAATATTCTTTCGGGTTTTGTGATATCGCAGGCCATAATCCTGTAACACGGATTTGCGGTCTTTTCTTGTTGGCCTTGTCCCTGATAGCTTTTAAAGTTGATATTTTTTTATAAACATCATCAAACTTTAGCGGAGCACGAATATTATCATATACTTCACCAACACCATCGACCGAAAAGGAAATATAATCAAGCCCACAATCAACCAGTTGTTTCGATAATTTATCGTCAAGTTTCAGCCCATTGGTAAGAAAAGACACATTCGGTATTTTCTTTTTGACCTTTATATACCGAACAAACTCGCCAAACTCCGGATGCGTCAACGACTCGCCACGCCAACTTAAGCGGGCAGAAAACAAATGATACTCCGAACACTCATCAACTATCTTTTTGAATAGCTCAAAGTCCATATGCCCGTATTCTGAAGTATCTGCGTGACGCCTCGGACACATCGGACACGCCAAATCACACACAGATGATACCTCTATATCAACATGCAAAGGAAATTCCGCAACTTTGCCCATACGAGGATAGTAATACCACTGATGGCGATTATGTAAATACTTAAGTAGATTCCCCTGCTTTTCTATAAAACCCCACGTCCTGTCTGACGAGTCTATCTCTTTTTGAAACCAGTTTATTTTGACTTCTCTCATTCAACACCTAAAAACAAATATTGACACAAATTTTCTTTCTTACCTCAATCAGCTATAAGCCTGTAAATTGCTTGCACACATTTATCTGTTCCGCTTGTTACAGAACTCAGTGCTGAAACTGACAGTTTATTTAATAATTCTCTATCCTGCAAAAGTGCTCTTATTTTCAGCTTCAATTCATTAATATCAAAATGGTGGACCGATCCTATTGGGATACATGCATCCAATGATGCAAAATAGTCTATTGTACGCTCTTCATGCGGCTCATTGGCAAAAGCTATCGCAGGCAAGCCCATCGTGCAAACTTCATATAAAGTAATACCTCCTGCGCAAATAATGATATCCATCGTATCGAGTTCCTTGTGAAAATTCACAGGCGAATGCTGTACCAAGACGTCACGATCTATCGAATCTAAAAGTGCAGACAATTCTTCCTGATGCAAAAAGTGAGGTCCTGCAAAAATGTTAAACTTGTACTTATCTGGAGGCATTTCACAAACAGCTTTTAGAATTACCACAGTAGAACCGTGGCTGTCACTGCCGCCCATTGTAATGCCAACCGAAAGGCATTTATCTTTCGGGATGCTCCTTGGCTTTCGATATCTCATCACCTCAGGACTCAGAATGCTATAATCGAAACCTTCCAGAATCTCTGCCTTGACTTCATTTCTTTCATACCCCCCCCAGCTATCGGCGATTGAGTTGATGACTAAATCCGCTTTTACCAAACCTCCTTCGGTATCATCGAAGCACACAACCTTAATATTTCTTTGCTTTACCAACTCAATCCATTCAGGCTGCGTGGATAATATATCGAAAATCCAGAGCATCGGCAACTCATCGCTTTGTTTAAGAGATGAGTTTATAATTTCCTGTTCACTCATTGAAATAGGATAAGATAAGTACTTAAACGCTTTGTCCTGCAAAATCTCTTCCGCTGCTTGATTGCTTCTGATGATAAAAGTAACCTCAACACCATCTGCGATCAGAATTTCAGCCAAGATGGACATTCGAAATATATGTCCCATACCACGTGTGTGGTCGGCATCTAATCTTATGTAAACTTTTCGCTGTTCAGGCATTTCGGGAACTGGCCCACCAATCAATAATATCTTTTGTCGTACAGTCTACCAATGGAATATTGATTTCCCTGCCGATACGTTCTATAAACTCGAAATCTTCTATTGTGTCAACCGTCAATCTTAGATCAGGGCAGTTATTACGACTCAGGCATGGAAGTTTTTTTACTCTGAACTGACCCGGGTTGTCAAAAACATAATCATTAATATGCTCTCTATATTCCTGCTTCAGGCCTTTTTGCCGTATCAACTCCAGCGTACTAAAAGTAAACGCCTCAACTCCTGCGCCTATTGGCAATGACTGTCCGTTAACCTGCTCGAATCCACTGACATAGTCCCATCGCCCGGAGTTTATTTCTTCACCAACTCTTTCTGCTTCTTCAGTATCAACCAAAGGATTGTCGCCCGTAGCCCTGATGATCAACTCCACTTCAAACTTAATCGCAGCACCATAAAAACGCTCCAATACATCGTCCTCTGATCCACGAAAACAAAGGACCCTTTCGCTATTGGCCAGATCCTCAACTCTATCATCTTGTGGTAAAGTCGAGGTTGCTACAATCAGAGGAATTTCTCGGCCGATTTTTTTTAGTCGGCGGATTCCATAACAGAGCAAAGGTATACCCTGTAATTCTTTCAGAATTTTCTCAGGCAACCTCTGTGATCCCATCCTGGCCTGTAATATGATTGCGATCTTCATTATATAAGTTCAAAACTCAACAATTCATCCTTTCGGACATTATTTTTGAGCGTTTTGTTGACAAATTGTTCCATATATTTTGGTGCAACTCCGGTACCTGGACGCATTATCTTAATATCCTCTCGTCGAAGGACATCGCCCTTGTTCAAGTTGCGTGATGCTATCAGGCTTTTTCTCGCGTTTCTTCTCCACTTTTCTTCGATGGACGTTACTGTTTTTTCTTCAACGCCACGCAATACCGGAATCAAACGAATCTCATCGACCATTTGTTTTAACTCTGCTGGATCAAGCGCCACCTGATAATCGGGCCTCTTAAGACTGCGGTCGAGTGTAAAATGAACTTCAACAACATCTGCCCCCGTAGCCGCCGCCAGCACATTCGGAAATACTCCCTGTACATGATTAGAATAGCCAGCCACAACACCAAACCTACGCTGTAAAGCAGTGATAACTCTCAAGTTGGCATGCTCTGCCGGACTTGGGTAAGAAACCGTACAATGCAATAATATCAACTGCTCATTGCCTGTACTCAATACGGTATTTACCGCTTGCTCAACTTCTTCAAGATCAGACATGCCAGTAGAAACGATCATCGGCTTACCTTTTTCAGCGATATATTCCAAAAACGGATAATTCGTAAGATCATCAGAGCCCGTCTTAAAAGCTGGCACACCCAAACTGTCCAGGAAATCCACATCCGAAGCGTCACTCGGAGTTGAAAAAAAAGTGATCCCTAACTCTTTGGCGTATCCTGCCATCTCAACATGGCAATCTTCGGATATCTCATATTTCTTAAAAAAATCATATTGAGACATCTTCGTTCCATCGCTAAATTCAAACACCGAATCCCGATGCGCCATCGTTTCCGCTTTATACGTCTGAACCTTCACCGCATCTGCCCCCGCTTCTGCCGAAAGCCTGATCATTTCTTTCATACCATCGAGGTCTTCATACATCGCTCCAAGTTCAGAAATAATATAACATGAACATCCGGAACCAGTGATTTTTGAACCTATTTTCACTTTGTTTTGCATAATACCTTTTTCATTTATTAGCCTTCATCTCACCTACTGAAAAACAATAGTGTCACCTTTTGCACTATAGAGTTCTCTTTGTAAAAATGCTCTGGAGGCAGTAAATGGTCTTAGTAACTCACTTTGGTCAAGCATTTTAATGAGTATTCTCAAATAAGCTTTTTCTGAGCCATGGAATCCATCTGTAACTTCATGGTCATTTGAATCACAGGATGAAAGATTGGGGAAATTAAAAAAATCAAATCCATGTCGCAGAAAAACTGTTTGCATACGATCGGGAAGTTTTCGTAAATACTCGTGATCACCCTGTTCCATCATATAACTCCACACTGCATCTGCAAAGGGTGGCAAAAACCCCACAACAACGATATCACGTTGTTTGCAATAAACAAGTAATTTGTCGAGTTCATCCAGTGACTTTTGACTGACCTCTGAGGCATGTTCAAAGGGATTGATTCCATTTTTGATTCTCATACGCGAATTATTAAAGCCATAATCAGGAGCTTTTGGACTGCCCTGTCCACCATCATCAATAAATTTTTTGTAATAATAACTACCGTCATACCGAAAGCCGCTACCGTTCGTAATCGCTTTTATGCCGATGTTTGTCTGTTTCTTTAGCAGTTTACCTGCCTCGATTTTCCCATTTATGATGTCCCAATAAAGTCGCCTCCATGTCTTTGTAATCATATCCACTGCGTCAATATCCGCCATTTGCGAATCCATAGTATATTCACAGTCAAAATTAGGATTTAAAAAAACATGATTAAATCCGACAATCAATAGCTTTGGCGTTGCTTCGTCTGGGATAAGGGACAGAAATCTGCGGTAATCTAATATTTCCTCGACGGCCCCGCCGCAATTATAAAAGGAACTGGTGAACATTTGAGAGCGGAACTGCATAACACGAGAAGTGCCAAGGACAAGAATGTCTGGCTTCCGTTTTAAGTATGCTGCAAGTTTCAAATAAGGTTGCCGGTCGCTGTACGCTGTGCCGTAGACGCACTGAATTGTTTGTTTTTGAACAACACGATCAATTGAGGTGCATTCCCCCCCATGCCATAAAAGAGCAACCGGAATGCCTATAATGATCGCAAACGGCGTAGCAAAAATCATTAATTTAATTGTAAGTTTCCACATATTGTATCAAAACTGAAAATAAATAAATTCCTGTTTCCCAAAAACACCGAAGAACAAAATACCAAAAAATAACATATTATAAACCGCCCAGCGTATAATGAGAGGCTGTTCTCCTACGAGACAAGGCATTGGCCGCTTTCGTTCCAGAAGGTGAACCACCTCCATAAAGACTATCCCTGAAAGAGCGATTATTAAATACAGTTTAGATACCGGAGCAGCTACTGCTGCCAATGAAGACCCTCTAAGATCACAGGCACTTCGTATATGTACAATTACATCCTGCAATGATTTTGACCTGAACAATACCCAGGCAAAAACAACTAAATGAAATGTTATGGTCACTTGTGCAATTTTGAGCAGTTTCGGAAATCGGTTAAGCTTAGTTAAGTGAACAAGTCCATTTCGTAGCGGCCTTAAATATATTCCCATAATCAAATATATACCATGTAATAGCCCCCATGCGAGGAATGTCCAATTTGCTCCATGCCATAATCCACTGAGAAAAAAGACCACAATGATGTTGCGCAACCATTTAGCCTTTGAACAACGGTTGCCACCGAGAGAAAAATAAACATAGTTCTTGAACCAACTCGATAAAGTTATATGCCACCGCTGCCAAAATTCAGCCAGTGATTTTGAAAAATATGGCCTATCAAAATTCTTTGTCAATTGAATACCCATAATCTGCGCTGAGCCTATAGCAATATCAGAATACCCTGAAAAATCACAATAGATCTGAAACGCAAAAAAATATGAGGCTAAAATAACAGGAATGCCCTGATAATTGCCTGGATTGTTATATACCTGGTCGACATAGACCGCCAGTCTGTCTGCAATAACCAGCTTCTTAAAAAATCCCCAAAGCATTAGCTGAAGGCCACCTACAACACGGTCATAATCAAACTGATAATGTTTATGTAGCTGCGGCAAAAGGAATGTCGAACGTTCAATAGGCCCGGCCACCAACTGAGGAAAAAAGGAAACGTAAAGAGCGAATATCCCTAAATGCCTTTCAGGCTCTCTTGTGCCACGATAGACATCGAGTGTATAGCTCAGTGTTTGAAAAGTATAAAAGGAAATTCCTACCGGAAGCAATACACGTAAGTATGGAAAACTCAGATTCATATTAACAAGTTGAAAAGCCTGTGTAAGTGCACCTGTGGTGAAATTTAGATACTTAAAAGCAAACAAGAGTCCAAGATTCCCTGCTAAGCTCATGAACAACCAAGCGCGACGGCCAGTCTTACTCTTTCGCTTGGCCATTTCTATTGCAGCAACATAATCGATCAAGGTAGAAGCAACAATCAGAAAAATATACGCGGGGTTCCAACACATATAGAAGTAATAGCTCGCCGCAAGCAGAAATACCCATCTATAACGAGGAGAAAGACAAAAATAGAAAATAACAACTATGGGAAAAAAAATAACAAAATGGAATGAATTAAAAAGCATATCTAAAAAAAGAGGTTAGCTAAAAGGGGACGATACCCTTTTTAAACTTCGACTCTTCAGTTTACCTTTACTTTCTCTTAGTGTTATCAATTTCATTTCTCTATATCTACACACTTCGTTATCAACTTCGCCAGTAATGAAGTATGTATCGAAGATCATCGAACTTAAACCCGGCTCGTTTATATAAATTCTGAGCGGCGGTATTGATCGACTGGGTCTCAACATAAATATCGTATTTTCCCGAATACCGCTTAAGTATTCCGCAGAGCATCGACTTGCCTATCCCCTTACCCTGGTAACCATCGAGGACGCCGACAATATGCAGAAATAACCGCTCGGCCTCCTTAAATTTGACCGTTACAATGCTACAAGGTGTTTCTCCAAGATACCCAACAAGCAGTTGATCAGCAAAGCCCTCGCAGTGATTCTTTATCGACTCTTCCCAAAGCTTAATCGCTTTATCTTCTGGAATCTTTGCATCCCGAAAAAACCTGCTCAGCCGCATCTGTTCAGCTAACCGAATAAATGCTTTGGAATCAACCTGTTGGCAAAATTCCAACCTGAGATCGTCACTAACAAAATTTAGGTTGTCACCACTGCCCTTCGGAACACAAAAAACAACTTCTGTATCAATTAACAAGGCGCCCTTCTTAACAAGCGTATTGACCGCATCGATATATTCACTGGCCAACTTAATAGTAACAAACTTTAACTCTGGTTGCTTTTCGATCAGTTCTGATACCTGTTCCGATAAAACAGCGGGGTCACCTTCCGTACAGTTGATCAAGCCGCAGTCGATACCAAGCTGCTTGGAATCCCAGTCAAGATATTGTAATTGCAAATCAGACATATTTAAAAACATCAACCCTCTTTCATCATCAGGCTATCCAACGCCGAGAGTTTAGCCTCAAATTCACCATGCAGTTGTCGATAGACCGGAGGCTGAAATTTTTGCCACTGGACCGTAATTCCATTTTGCCTGAAAATCGATTCATCCAGATAATCCGAAGCGCCTGTTCCCGTTAAATAAACCGTCCCATCAACCTGCTGAACTAACCTCAGCAGCTTTTCACTTGAATCAGCTTGAACTTTATAATCGGACGAATAAACAACAGCCGTCGTAATACCAAGCTCTGCTGCCATAAGCTTGAGAATATCCATATTCAAATCTATTAAAAGGCTCTGCCCTCTATCATAAATATCTTTCAACAATGGAAAAAGATATCCAAAGTTAGGAGCTTTTTTGTAAGAAGCCCCTATTAATGACAAATGTTTTCTCTGCCAGTTACGATCGTTATCAATTTCAACTTCATTTATTTTTTGTTCGTACCTGCCCTTTTTCTTGACGGGCACCGTAAGCCACGCCGAACCATTGGAAGTTTTTATTCTGTCGCGATGATGCCAGCCTCGCCTTATAAACTGAACATCATCGAGCACTACGAAAATATCGCTTTTTGCCCACCTATCAAAAAAACCCCGCCAGGGCATAAAATCCGGTTGATGTATCGTCACAACCTTGCTCATACGAAAACATCCGTGATATTTTGCGTTACTCTGTTAACCATTTCAACCCGCCTCTTGCTCTAACACACTGCTAAGACTATGGCAGACGTAATCAACATCTTCATCTGCCATATTTGCGTATATAGGCAGACTCAGCGACCGTTGACAGATATCCTCTGTGCATGGCAGTGACACTCTATAATCGCTGAAATGCTTGAAAAGATGAACAGGAGGATAATGTATACTCGTCTGTATCCCAAGTTCTTCGAGCTTTGCTCTGACCCTTGAACGATTAGCCGAAGTTAGTAAAACGGGAAAAATATAATAAGTCGACAAGCCGGTATAATTTTTAAAAACATCCGAAACACCTTCGATTTTACATAGATTTTCCCGGTACCGTTTAGCCGACCTGTTCCGAGTCTCGATATCGCGAGTAAGCTTCTTCAATTGCACAAGACCTAACGCTGAATGAATATCATCGAGGCGATAGTTATAGCCAAGTTCCACCACATCATAAAACTCTGCACCTGAATTCCTTTCATGAGCGACCGTGGTCATGCCGTGAGATCGAAGCAGCATGGCACTGTCACGGTATTGAGCATTGTCAGTAAGCAGCATACCCCCTTCGGCTGTGGACATATTCTTATTGCTGTAAAAACTATAACAGGAAATATCGCCGAAAGTACCAAGACGTTTGTTTTGCCAAACACCTCCTGGCCCATGACAGGCATCTTCGATGATTTTAAGGTTGTATTTGCCCGCGATATCCATGATCTGGTCCATTTCGCACCCGAAACCTGCATAGTGCATAACTATTATCGCCCGAGTTCGTGAAGTGATCTTCTTTTCGATATCATCAGGCGAAATAGTCCATCTGTCCACATCCGTGACATCAGCAAACACCGGCCTTGCTCCCACATAAAGAACCGCGTTAGCCGTTGCTACAAAAGTCAGAGAAGGCAAAATCACCTCGTCACCTTCGCCAATATTCAGCATACGCAACGCAAGGTGAAGAGCTGCAGTGCAGTTACTTAAGGCAACGCCGTATTTAGTGCCAATATATTTCGAAAATTCACTTTCCAGCTGCTGACTCTTGGGCCCCATTGATACCCACTTGGAATTTAGAACATCTTTAACCGCCTCTAATTCTGCGGCATCATAGTTCAATTTGAATAGATCGATCTTACGAATTTTTTTGTTATTGTTTTGCATAAGTATTCACATGTTACATTACTATTGCCCGTTGAGTTCTTTTAATATAACTTCTACTGATTCGTCTAAGGACAACTCCAAAGTGTTTACTACTATCTCCGGATCGCAAGGCCTTTCGTACACCGACTTTTTAGAAAAACCGATAAGGTTGTCTATTTGCCCATTTATCGCCTTGCTGTAAAGTCCTTTCGTATCCCTTTGTATAAGTTCATCGATCGGACATTCTACAAAAACCTCGAAATAGCGACTCCCAAAAGATTCCCTGGCAAAGCTTCTTGTTTGCTCGTATGGCGAAATAACCGACACAATTAGGAAGTCGGACTTCTCGACAATATCCCTACAGTGTTCTATTATTCGGTAGTTGTTATTAAGTATTTCTTCTTTAGTAAAACTGCCTGGCGTTGAAGTAGCTTTTCTGAATATATCGCCATCGATCCAATTGACGCTATAACCCGATTTCTTAAGACGCTGTTCAAGCTCACAAGCTATCGTGCTTTTTCCAGCACCTGACATCCCCGAAAACCATATGATCATTTAACACAGCACCTCTATTTATACAAAAAACAATTTCGACCATCACATGGACAGCCAAAACTTTTGTGAAATTCAAATGATATATCCGTTTGAATTATACGCCGACATATTATTCTGGATGAACTCAATTGTTTTGCTCAGCCCTTGCTCAAGGGATACTTCAGGCTCCCATCCCAAAAGTTTTTTAGCAAGGCAGTTGTCACTTTGCAAACACCTAACTTCACTTTTCTTCGGACGGATGCGATCATCTTTTGTTATGATCTCAACCGAACGCCCCATCAGCGACATTATCTTCTCGGCGAGCATTTTGATTGAAATAGTTTCGCCCGTACCTAGATTAAGAACTTTACCTGCGACTTTATCTGTCTCCAGAGCCTTCACGAATCCGCTGCACGTATCTGCCACATATGTCAGGTCCCGCTTTGGTGAAATGTTGCCCAATTCAATTGCATCTTTATTTGACGCCATTTGGCTGATAATCGTTGGAATGACCGCACGCAATGATTGGCGAGGGCCATACGTGTTAAAAGGCCGTATCACTGTTACAGGCATCTCGAACGAAAAGGCATAGCTAAGTGCAAGCTGGCAAATTGCATCTGCTTTTGAAACCGCCGAACTAACGGTGTCAAAATCACGAATATCGCCCATCTGTACCTCAATTTCATCTCTAAATGCCGAATCCTCGAGCCAGCCACAATAATTCCTGGAGTTGTAATGGACAAACGCCTGGACTTTATAACCGGCCTGAACAAGAATTTCACATAAATGCGAACCGATAAAACCGCCTGCACCTGTCACTAAAATATTTTTCATTTTTGCTTACTTTAAAAAAGAGTAGAAATTTTTTAAAATCGATAAGGACAGACTATTTCACAAAAACATCTTCACCATTAAGAATCGAACCTACTATCATTTGTGATATTTCAGGCCTCATAAACCATTCCGGGGGAAACTCGCCGTTTTTTAACATTTTTCGTGCCTCCGTACCGCTTATCGATAACTTGTCATCTTCCGGGTGGTCACTATGCTCGCTTAAGTCGACATAGCCATTTAAGCGATTCGAATAAAATACTTCATCAAACTTTATCACGTTTATTCCAAGATCCGGGAACTGGTCAAATATCTCTTGTGACGCGTACGATGGATAAAAATCCTTTACTCCCGTATGATCTCTGCCAACGATGAAGTGACTGCAGCCAAAATTCTTTCTGCATATCGCCGTAAAAACTGCTTCACGAGGCCCCATATAGCGGGAATAAGTTTCAAAAGTCGCAAAAACAACCTTGTCCTTCGGATAAAACTTTTGCATCATAAGTTCGTAACTTTTGATTATGTAGTCGGAATTGAAATCACCCGGTTTCTTCTTGCCAATTACAGGATGAACGAATAAACCATCGCAGTAATTGTTTTCTATGGATTTCATCTGAATAAATTCATGGCTGCGATGAATAACATTACGAGTATGAAAACCGGCAACATTCATCCATCCTCTTTCTCCGAACAACTTGCGAACCTGTTTAGGGATAAGCTCATATTTCTTACGCCCAGTCTTTCTTCGTCTCAAAAGTTCTATCTTACCTGATAAAAACACTGGCCCCATATTCCCCAACTCTTTAACGCCAGGATGTTCATCGCTGTTGGTCCCGAACATTTTTTTCAATAGTTCTTCTTTATTGAAACGATACTTACCTTCAACGCAAAGCATTGCCATCACCTTACCTTCATCATCGAGCAATCCCACATCATCTCCAATCGATATCGTTTTTGCCTGATCCTCGGAAATATCTAAAAAGATTGGGATAGGCCAAATAACGCCATTGCTAAGCCTCATGGAATCCAAAACTGACCGAAGGTCCTTTTTACCCATAAAACCTTCCAAAGGACTGAAAGTACCGATAGCGATCTGCTCGACGTCCATCTGTTTTTCCTGGCTGATCCGGATCTTCTTCAAGTTTTTCAATTCGCTTTCGCAAGGAACTTCTTTCGCCATTCGGTTTATCAATTTGCCGCCATGAGGCTCTATCAAAGTTCCATAACTGTAAGTGTTCAAAAGATATTCCGATTTTTCCAGACTTTCTACGATCGCTTTTTCCGTACGATTGAACAGATCTTCCAGACCAACTACCAGCCCGGCATGATTGATTATCTTATTAAGCATATTAATGCATCTGATCGGATACTTTCCTATCGCCGTTTCAGCAGCTAATATTAGCCCTTGGGCGCCATCTAATATCGTATTGACAACATCATTTACTTCTGCTTTTGTCGGCTCCTTACTCTTGATCATAGTCTCCAGGAGGTTAGTCGCCACAAAAACGCTTTTGTTTTTATTTCTCGCCTTATTCAGTATGATCTTTTGGGTAAACGGAAGCTTTTCTATTGGTATTTCCTTGCTCAAATCACCTCGATCCAAAAGAAGGTAGTCAGATTCATCTATTATCTCATCAATATTTTCAAGAGCATCAACACACTCAACCTTTGAAATGATCTTCATTTCGTTATTAGACGCTTTCCGAACTTCTCGAATGTCCTCTGCACTTCTAACATAAGAAACCGCAATATGGCCTATCCCTTCCCTGAGACCAATTTTAATCGACTCGTAGTCTTTATCTGAAAGAGGAGGAGTTGGCAGTTTGCTCTCGATGGCCGAGTCAATGACAACTGCTTTATTTCGACCTACAGTACCACCGGTAATCACTTCTCCGATAACATATCCCTGCTTCAAGCTCGAAACATCTGCCACTTTCAGGATCAATGAGTCAAAATCTATATGAACCAGATCGCCTTCGGCCAACTGTTCAGTTACATGGGGTGGCTTTAAGTATATCGCGTTGCCATCTTCCGGACATGGACCTTCGAATATTTTTACAACTTCTCCCTCTTCAAAGCAAAGGCTCTCTTTTTCTAAATCCCCCACTCTGATCTGAGAACCTTCAGTGTCTATTATAAATGGTACCCCTATTTTTTTAGACAGCTTTATAAAATATTCCAGGTCTTCAGTACTCGAGTGGGACATGTTAACACGAACAAAATCAACTCCCCTGTCCTTTATTTTTCTTATGTCCTCCTCTTTATTCGTAGAAGGACCTAATGACACTATTATTTTAATTTTTTTGTTATCCATATCGTTTCACTACGTAGCTAAATAACTCTTCAAAAAACACCTCGCTCTTTGCCTGCAAGAACGCAACACTAATTATTATAAAGAAACCCAAACCAT
>JBHPGW010000006.1:0-65901 GCA_042569785.1 Planctomycetota bacterium
ACAGCCGAAGCCGCAACAGGCATAAAGCGAACACGAAAAATTAAATTGCTCTAATCCAATATTGCCTCTTTTATTAATGGATACGGCGATAAACAGATTTTTACTTGTTAGTTTGAATAAAAACACTTGACATTCTGAATAAAAATGGTATAATTATTGTTTGTAGCAGGTTGCAAGTCTGTCATATAGATTTGCAAAAGAAGAGCAGTGGTGAGAGGCCCCCTTCAGTTACTGGTTGTACCGGTTGCGACTCTAACCTTATCATTCCTCCTCCTTTGGAGAGGTCTAGGAGCTCGGGATTGTTTAACTCGCTATCCGGATCGCGCAACTGCTCCAATATTATAGAGGTCAACTCTTCTTTCGACTTCACACCAAGACGCTCAAGAGCTTCTTTCTCAGCCCGCACGCGATCAATGACGCCATACCTTTCCTGAGTCCATAGTATTGAAAAATATACGTCCGAAAAGCGAGCATTGGCTATCAGTTTGGCTCTCTCTAACAATTCTGCGTCATTCGGAATCGTTGCCATTCGCCCCCCAATCAAGATACATAGATGTATCCGGAAGGTCGCATATAGTGATAGGCCCTCCTGACAAATAGGGTTGAAGATAGGGAGCCACAGAGTCGGCTGGCATTACATTTACATTATCAAAAGAAATTGGAAACGGATAACTAAAGCTATTGATACCAAAAGGTATAGTCGGATCAAACTCAGAAAGTATTTCCCCGGGAGTCGCAGCAGTTGCGGGACAACCACCGCCCCGGAGACGCGACGCTAAAAGGCAAATAACTGCCATGCAGAACAAAATTCCTAAAATAACAAATTTCTTTTTTCTCGTATTTTTTTGCCTCCTTTTACTTTTTAATCTGTCTTTAAACCCTTTGAATATCCAACTCGTTTTAAATTTTATGGCTATGCACTTGACTGAAGTTTATGCTGTATATCTGACATTTCCCATTTACACGGTGAAAAAGCATATCTTTCTCCGTACGATACCGACAATTCTACAAAAATCTGCTTGAACTGTCAAAAGTTCCCTTTTTTTGAGGCCATTCTTTTAGCACCTCAATAACACTCAAACTTAGGGGTTTTTTGAAAAGCATTTTGAGGGGCTATCTACGGAGCAGCCCTTAAAGAAATGCTCAAGACCGGGGAGAAGCGTCTATTCTATATCGCTGCAAAGTCCTCCAAGGCCATGCATGGAGAGGTTCGCCAGAACATTGAGCGGTCCCTTAAACGGCTCGGCGTCGATAGCATAAATTTTTATCACTTCTGGTGTGTGATAACGCTTGATCCATATCGCAGGATAAAAAAAGAATAGAGACAGTTGGGTAGTGTTGTGCGAGAAATAATGATTTGGAGATCAAGTAGCCTGAAGCTGTTGTTGTGCTCTTATTACCGCTGCGGTGTCTGCTAAGACCAGTTGTTTTATCAGGCTGGTCGATACTAATGTGACGGCCATATTGAGGATCTTTTCTTCAACCATCGAAGCGATTGTCCTGGCTGTGAGATAACAAAGGCCGTGCTTTTCCACAAGGTCGTTGACTATTATTGATTTGTTCCAGCCGGTTCGCAGGTTAGCGCAATGGCAGATCAATTCTGCATCGGCCAGTTCACTGACATCGACGGAAACAACTTCGATTCGTTTGCGCTGCAATTTGCGATGGAAATGATTATCGTTTAGTGCAATAGCGACATCTTCGTGTCCTGTAGCTGTCAGGACGACTTTGACGATCGATAAAATTTCGCTGCTCGTAATGGTGGCTTTGTCCTGCTTGTGATAGAGATAGTAAGTCACTACCTCGGCAAGTTCTTCGGTGATGTAGATATCGTCGAAGCCCACCTGTTCGACGGCCTTGCTGATAGTACCTATAATCTTGGTGTGCAAATACTGCTCAATTCCGCCATCAGCTTTTATGACTTTAAGCTGAGTTTTCATCGCCCATCCTTTGCTTCCATGCAAAAAATAATTTATTCTTTTATCAAAACCGCTTTTTATTTATCAAAAAGGTTCGGATGTTGGGCGTCTTCGGTCCTTTGAATAATCTCGGTTACCTCATCAATCAGCTCTCCTGCATCCTTGAAGTCACGATAGACACTCGCAAAGCGTATGTACGCAACTTTGTCAACACCTCGAAGATGTTTCATTACAGCTTCACCGATAAATGCCGATGAAACTTCCTTCTCGAAATTACGAAATATATCTTCTTCTACCTTGTCAGCTACCTGCTGGGCCTGCTCAGCGGAAACTTCTCTTTTGTAACAGGCTTTCTGCAGGCCGACGATAATTTTCTCTCTGTCGTATGGAACCCGGATGTTGTCTTTTTTTACTACATAGAGCTTAAAGCTTTCACCTATTTTCTCATACGTAGTAAAACGTTTTTTGCACATAAGACATTGGCGGCGACGTCTTATTACTCTGCCGGAATCGCTGGAACGCGAATCGACAACCTTATCCTGATCCTCTTTGCAAAAGGGACATCTCACAAGACGAACTCACCACAAACCAGATTAACTTTTGGTCCCAAAAACTTTTCGCAGCCAGTATGATACCACCATATCTGCGAATTATGATTATTCTAAGCTCAATATATGGTGTGTCAAAAAAAAAATTAAAAAATTTACAGTCAGCGTGAAGAGGAAATTGTTAAATCTTTTTTGTGTTTTGTTCAATTAATGACTATATAAGGAGTAAGCAACGAAATTAAAAACAATTCACAATTTATTTGGTGAAAGTTTTTATAAAAAATAAGCTCCCGCCAAGAGCGGGAGCTTAACCCAGAAAGAAATTTTATGGCCCCCCATAAGTATTCCGTCAAAATATAAAACTGATCTCAAGCTATTACCACGGCCAAACCATCGGCTGGACTAACGATCTCAGATCGACTGGGCGGCCAACCAGGAAATAAACTTACATTACCTTGGCGATGCCCACTTTATTTATCCAACCACATAAAGTCTAAAATAAAAAACACGGATTGCCAAATGGAGTAACTGCTTTTTGTTTTTTTCAATAGGTCAGAAGCTGATTTTTTAACCGATTATGAGACGTTTTCGATGGCGGCATTGCTCTTCAATCGGTCAACAAATTTTTCGATAGCTTCTCTGTCCATTTGGGATTTGAGCTGCTTTTTTATGGACTCTTTGGCTGTTTCCAGGTCAACTATAGAGCCAGGCTTTATGTCGTAAACTCTTGCTATATGAAAGCCAAAACGGCTGTGAAAAACATTACTTATCTGCCCGGTACCCAAATTGAAAACCACATCTTCGAATTCCTCTACCATTTGCCCTTTCGTAATATATCCCAAATCACCGCCATTTTCCGGGCAGTCGGAATGCTTGGTGACAAGCGTTTCAAAAACTTCGCCAGAGTTTAATTGCTGGTGTACTTTTGTCATTATCTCCTGGGCTGCCTGTTCATCGGTTTCACTGTTAGTGTGTTTAACTATATGTGCTACGCGTCTTTGCTCGGCAGTTTGAAATCGCTCTTTATTGTTGTTATAAAAATCCTCAGCTTCTTGTTGCGAAGCTTCGCCAATATCTTTGCAAACATCGCGTAATAGATTTTCGACTCTTATCTGTATCTCAACGGCTCCTTCGATCTTTTCTTTTTCTTCATCGCTGAAGTCATCGAAGCTTTTGCCGCTGGTCGATTGTTCCTGCATTTGTGTAAGTGCCGATCTCAGCTTTTCTTTCGATACCGGCTCGTTTTGTTCTTTGGCCTGCTGGATAAGCAATACTCGTTCGATAACATTTTCGCGCGACCAGTCGAGCAGTTGGGCCTCTCTTTTTTCGGGGTCAATTTCGGCAAAAACACGCTCGTGATCGGGCCTTAAACGTTCAGCCTCAGCTTGAATTACCGTCTCTTCGATTCTCTCACCATTAATAACTATCGCCATTGTTTTATCCTTTTGCCTTTGCATACCAGTCGGGGTCCTTAGCCAGGTTTTCTCGGGCTTCGGTTATCATCATTTCAAAGGCAGGGTGTGTGGTTTCCCATGCCCGGTCAGTAAACGGGGTGGACCGCATCTTTTCTACTTCCGTGGCAGCGTCATCAAGATAACTGCCATAAATGTGCAGTGAATCGCTTATGTCTACGTATCGGCCTACTGTGACAGGCTTGTCTATCTTTTTGGAAATCTCATCGGCAATTATTTTTTGAAGTTCGGTAAGGGCATAGACATTCATGAACCAGGCTTTGTAGAGATCACGGCTTCGCCAATGCGTGTTCATGTTGAGTGACAATTCCCCGGCATCGTCAGCTATAAGCCTGCACCAAATCCTTTGAAGGCATGGCGGATCGTCTGTTTGCGGGTCGGCGGTCGGCATCCATGTTATGGCCTGGGCACGGCGTGTGAAAGTCGTTTTGCAAAGGGCATCGATAATGCACTGTATCTGGTCGATACTCTTGAAAGGCTTAGGCGAATCGGCATCACGGATGTCTTCGACAGGGCTGTATAAAAACAGTCTCTCGTGATAAGTATATGTCCACTTACCGGAGGCTGGGTCTATCCAGTGGTCGTGAATGCCGTCGACTACTTCCTGGCGATAGACCTCCAGTTCAGCTGGTCCGCCTGGAAAATTTTTATGGATTCGAGGCTCAGCAAAAGGCTCGGCAACGGTTACCATTACGGTGGCATCCTTACTGGGCGGGTCCGTGGGTTTGTCGTACTGGGTTTTAATTTCCAGGCCCTTGTCCCAGACGGACAGGACAGTCTTCTCCCATGCCTCGGGCAAAGACTGCGCACTAACTGAGACTACAGGTACATCAGTTGTTGTTTGAGAAGCAGCTATTCTAAATTCTCCTTGAATCTACGAACAGAATATAAATATTACAGTCCCATTTCTTCATCGGTAATCTTATACAATCGGCGGTAACGCTCAGGCAGCTCTCGAAGAAGAAGCCTTGCCTTTGGCGCATACTTGGTATGTGGATATTGCTCTATGATCTGGCGGCAATAATCGACCATTTTCTTCGGTGTCATCATGGGCTTTCTGGCAAGTTTGCTGTGCAATTCGGCCTGACCGTATATTTTTTGAGCCTGTACGTCTTCGACAAATTCATCGCCTTCGAGCTCTTCAATAGTCGGTTCTTTTTTTACTACTCGTCCGGGCCTTGGTCGTCGTGGCGGTGGCTTAGGCCGTGGTTGTTTGACCGCCGGTTCGACCTGTTCGGTGATCTGATCTGGCTCGGGTTCCGCGGGTTCGTTAGAAGGAAGAAATTTGACCACCGCAATTAAAATGACGACTATCAGCCCCAGCCCCACTATTTTTGCCCAGAAACTATCCATAATTGCTGCCTCGATTAAATGATAATTGATTACTGATTTTAACATTTCATTTGCTTTTGGCAATAATCAATTATCAATTATTTGACTTTTGTTGCAGATATTCGGATAATGATTTCAGAATACAGGAGTCAGGAGTCAGAATACAGGAGACTGAATATGTTTACGGGACTTATTGAGGCGGTTTGTACGGTGCGTTCGGTTCGCCGGACAGCAGATGCGATGCGGATTGAAGTTGATCTTGGTCAATTAGCTGACCAGGCCGATATTGGCGACAGCATTGCGATAAACGGTGTTTGTCTGACAGTAGCCCGGCTCGATGGCAGCTGCGCGGCTTTTGACGTGAGCGGCGAGACGTTATCCAAAGCAACGCTTAGCAGCCTGAAAACGTCGGCAAAGGTCAATGTCGAACTGGCGATGAAAGCCGGCGATCGGTTTGGCGGTCATTTTGTTCAGGGCCATATCGACGGGATCGCAACTATTAAAACTGTTGAAAATAAAGGGCAATTTTGTGATATAAGTTTTTCGGTTCTGCCTGAATTACTCAACTCGATCGTACCGAAAGGCTCAATCGCTGTCGATGGTATTAGCCTAACAATAAAATCTATTGCTCAGGACAGCTTCGAGGTTGCTATAATACCTCAAACCCTGGAAAATACTACGCTGGGTAACGCCAAAGCAGGTGATAAGGTAAACATCGAAACTGATATAATCGTAAAAACAATAGCCCGGCAGTTGCGAAATCTATTGCCGAAAGGTCAAGGGCTGACACTGGAAAAATTGAAGGAATTGGGCTTTTAGTTACAGACCGAAGGTGTAAGATCGAAGATATAAAGAAAAAACTTGATAATTCTATTTCGGATCAGCCGGTCATCGGTATAACGATGGGTGAGCCGGCAGGTATCGGGCCGGAGATTATTGTCAAGGCCCTGTTTGATCCTGAGATTCGCAAGGCTGCCAAGTATATTATTTTCGGGATGAACGAGCAGTTGTGCTACGCAGCCGACAGGGCTGAGATTGAAACGTTCTGGGGCCGACATCAGCACGAAAAGTTGAGCAGGGATTATCCTTATAAAGTTGTTGTTGCCGACTACGATGAGTACTCGGTTCCTCCATGGCTTAGAAGCCCGAGTCTTTCCGGCGGTGAATCGTCTATAAAGTTCTGTATCGATGCGATCGAAGCTGCCAAAGCAGGCATTATAGACGCCATTGTAACGGCGCCGATCAATAAGAGCAGTTGGAAACTGGCTGGCGCAACCTGGCCTGGACATACCGAAATGTTAGCTGACAAGTGCAAATCGAAACGAAAGGTAATGATGTTTGTGGCGGGGCCGCTGAAACTTGCACTTGCGACAATTCACGAAGCTCTGTTTGAGGTTCGCCATAAATTCACTATCGGCTGCGTATTCGAGCCGATAGATCTATTAAATACCGCTTTGCGGGATTATTTCGATATCAAAAAACCCAGGATAGGCGTAGCGGCGTTGAACCCACACGCCGGCGAGAATGGCCAGTTTGGTGACGAGGAACAGCGAATAATAAAACCAGCTCTAAAGTTGGCGCGTCAGCACAATATAAACTGTACCGGCCCGTTCCCAGCGGATACACTTTTTTTACGTGCGGTCCATGGCGAATTCGACGCTGTTGTCGCGATGTATCACGACCAGGGAATGATACCCGTAAAACTGCTGGCATTCGATAGTGCGGTAAATGTCACCATAGGTCTGCCAATAATCAGAACCTCACCAGCCCACGGAACCGCATTTGATATTGCCGGGAAAAATATAGCTGACCCATCCAGCTTGAAAGCCGCCATTAAAGTTGCTATCCAAATGGCGAAGAAGAGGAAGAATTTAGAATGTAAAATTTAGAATTATGCAGACGAAGCAACAAATTCAGCAGTTACTCTCTTCAGCCGGGGTGAGTCCTAATCATCGGCTTGGGCAGAACTTTTTGATCGATCTTAACCTGATGCAGCTTCTGCTGGATTCGGGGGGGGTGCACAGTAATGATATTGTTCTTGAAGTCGGCTGTGGCACAGGCTCTATGACCGAGGCCTTGGCTGAAAAAGCCAGCCAGATAATAGCGGTTGAACTCGACGAAACCTTAGCTAAGTTATGCAAACAGCGATTTGCCGACCATGACAATGTTGAAATCCTGCACACAGACGTTCTTGAAAACAAAAACACGATAGACAAGGCTGTCATCGAATCGCTCCAACTGGCCCGCCAGCAGTGTTCGGGCAGGGTGCTGCTCGTAGCTAATCTGCCTTACAGTGTGGCCTCACCTGTGATGATAAATTTGATTACAGGCACTGTTTTTGCTGAAGCTATGTATGTCACCGTCCAAAAGGAAGTCGCCCAACGAATGGTCGCAAATGCAGGCGGTAAGCATTACGGCCCATTGAGTATTATCATGGCTACAGCTGGTGACGTAAAGATACTGCGATATCTAAAGCCAACTGTATTCTGGCCTCAACCTCAGGTCGATTCCGCGATGGTTAGTTTCGTTCGCAGTAAAAAAAGAATAGCCGCGATCCATAACGCCAGTCTCTTAGGTGAAACGATAAATCTTTTTATGCAGCACAGAAGAAAGATGCTCAAGGCTTGTACGAAATTCGCTTCTAATCGGTTAGCTGAAATTCACAACTGGGATAGTATTTTTGAGGATTGCGCAGTAGACCCGCATAGCCGACCAGAACAACTTACACCTGGAAACTATGTCGCTATCGCAAATATGTGTAACGAGTTCATCGCTGACTAAATAATCGTGGATTTGTGGCGATGGCTGTGGCATTCGATATTTACCGCCACCGGAAGTGACGCGATGTGACACGCCGCCGTCTCAACTAAACAACCCAAGGCGGTAGTGTCACCGCCAAGCCCCTGCGGCCCCAGGCCGAGGCCGTTGATCCGAGAAAGTAACTCAGTTTCAAGCTCAGCATAAAATTCATCTTCATTACAACTGCCCAGCTCCCGAAGCAATGCCTTCTTACTCAACAGACAGCTCAACTCAAAATTACCCCCGATACCGACACCAACCACAAATGGCGGACATGCGTTGGCGCCAGCTTGAGCAACAACATCGACGATCCAGTCAATAACCTGGCCCCTGTCGGCGGTAGGATTGAACATCTTAAACTGGCTCTTATTTTCGCAGCCTCCGCCTTTTGCCATAACTGTTATCTTTAGCTTGTCACCAGCTACGATACTATGGTGAATTATCGCCGGCGTGTTCGAGCCGGTATTGATGCGTGCATTCAAAGGCTCAGCAACAACGCTTTTTCGCAGATACCCTTTTTCATAGCCAGCCTCGACACCTGCGTTGATCGCGTCAAACAGCGTCTTGCCAGAATCAGCCTTTATCGCTACTTGCGACCCCTGCTCGACGAAAGCCACCAAAAGCCCTGTATCCTGACAAAGCGGTATCTGGTCATCTGTTGCTATCTGAGCGTTTTCTATAAGCTGAGCCAAAATTCTGGCCGCTTTAGGGTTGCTTTCTTTTTGCGCAGCCTCCTGCAGAGCGGCTAAAATATCTGCGGGCAACTCGTAAGCAGCCTCTATGCAAAGCGATTCAACAGCGGTAACAATTTTGTCAAATTCAATGTATCGCAACTCAAAACTCAAAACTCTTATAAGTTGTATTGCCGAGGTCATCACGCATTCTTAGCGAGATCACATGCTCACCAGCCTCGACATCCTCAATAACAATAGTAAAATTCTCTGTTTTAGTATCATAAACCATATCCTCGGGCTGTGCGGTTTTCCATTCGGAATTGCTGTCGAGTGTATAGTGTACCTGACCGATCGCGCTTAGCTTATCGGATACTTCCAGTTTCAAAGTGACGGTATCCTTACTTTTCTTAATAGACGATGTTTCGATTATCGGGCCGGTGTTGTCAACGACTATAGTCTCACTTATCCTGCTGCCGGTCAGTTTTGTCGTCGAACTGTTACTTTTCTCGTCGTTAGCGGTTACTCTTACTTCATATCGACCATCTTCTACAGTTTTCCCGTCCCATTCGAAATCAGCACTATCGACATCATCTTGAAGTTCGATCCAGTTGGTCCTTCCTGTTTTTCTGAATTCTATTTTGTAGATCAACTGGTCTCGGTTGTCATCAACAGCTTTATAGCTTATCTTAAAAACCCCGGCCTTGCCAGCGGCTTCGAGCCTGCTTACATTCACAGATACAACTTTCGGCGCCAGATTTGGAACTGTGCTGGCTACTACAACTTCTCTTATCACGGGACTTTTACCGCCTGCACCGCTTTGGAGGATAAGCTTGTATTGACAGAACCTGCCAAGCGGACAATCCAACTGTACAGGCCCGGTCACTTCTACCGGCTTGGTCCAGTTAGAAAATGTTGGATCATTAACATCCTTAACATTGCCGCTGCGACAGACCATCTGCACCTTGCAATCGGTCGGGATATCAGCTTCGATCTGCAGTTTACCCCATTTTGCAGGTTGAGATGCGTCGATAAGGCCGGAAATAAAACTGCCCTTCGCAGCAAAACCTGGACCAACTTTGATCAGCTTGGCAGGATTTGCGGTACCAACGTAGAGGTGCTCGGCGCAAATAAATAATGAGGTTATCTGCGAAGCCTGTTTGTCTTCGTAAATGACAGCTTCGAGTTCAAGAGTCGGCTGTACCGTGAAAAGGTTCGACTGATTACCGGTACCGACAAACAGAGTTTCATCCAGCATTACCAAACTCAAAAGTACCGCAGGCTTACTGAATACATCTGTGACATAACCTTGCGGGCTTACCTTATATATAAAACTAACCTTACCTGGCTTTGACATAGCACGCGGAGGCATTTGTCCCGATGAAGCTTTGTTGGCAGCGGTCCTTTTAGTATTGGCGACCTCAAGTGTCAATCCGCCATCGTTTTGTGTCGGTTCATTTGACTTTTCCGACTTGACATCAGGACGTCCAGCCAGCGGCAATTTTGAAGCAAAATCTTTTTCAGCCTTGGCGATTTTAGCCGACGTCGCCGCCGCGTATAAATTTCCATCGTCGTCAAATAATAAAGCGGTGATCTCATCCTGTTCGCTGTCATAAACGATCGAAGCGGTTTTTGTATCCGGGTTTATTTTATATATCAATCCTCGAGAGTCACTGCCTGCGTAAATATTTCCATCCTGACCGATAGCAAGTGAAAGTATGTTCTTGTCTGTGCAGTCATAAATAAGCTCAGGCTTTTTTGCAAAAGAATCGAGTTTGTATACTTTGCCCTCAGGACCGGTGCCGAGATAGATTTCGCCGCTGTCGTCAACTGTTATAGCAAAGATATATTTCGCATCGTCAGGCGTGAAAATTGTTTTCATTTTCCCCTTTTCAAGCCGCATCAATCGACAGTCTTTGCCGCTGATACCGACCAGGAGTCTGCCTGAAACATCTGTCGCCATTGCAAAAATATGTTCGTTGGTTAAATACTGATCAGCATCGACGATTTCAGGTGCATTAGCATCGTTGGGTTCGTTTGGTTCCTCAACTATCTTTTCCAGTTTTGACTCAATTGGATAAATTTTAGTCAACTTCCCGAGACTGTATTTGTAAACACCGCCGTTAGGACTTGTCCCCACAAAAACCGCCTCTCCTTTGACAACGATGCTGTTAATCGACCAAACATCATCGAGCTCTTCGAGCAGCATTTGAGCCGCACTGCCAAGTTGTATTGTACCCTGTGAGCCGATAACAACATTTTCGAGGGTACCTTTTTCCATATCCGCACTGCTGGCATGACGTGTGATCTTGCTGCTAACAGCCATAGAACTGTTAGCTAAACCAGCCAGGATAATAATGATCAAAACGCAGGGAAACCAACTCTTATCTCTCATAGTAACTCCTAATCAATAAAGCCTGAAACGCCGCAGCATTTTCTGCTACTGTTCTACTGTAATATACAATTTCTTTTGGTTGACAACTATCGAATCTGTTGACAAACTTTCTTCAAGCCAATGGCTATACGGCTGAATTTTAAGGGTTCTTTTTTTGTCGCCAAGGACCATCGCTTTGGTAGCCGGCAAGTCCGGCAGTTCGGCCCGGCCAACCGCTACACCACCCACAGGCAATGTCAAAAGGCAATATAATCGATCCCGCCTGACCGAAAGAGCACTGTTCAATACCTCAACAAGTGAGTCGAAGTTATCAGCGGTATACTTATACGGTGCCGTCTTTCTGATAAACTTTTGATAACCATAGCCGCCGCAAACGATCAATTCATATCGCCCCCGGGCAAGTGTCTCTGGAATTTCCACGTTGAACCGATACCTTTTTTTCTCCGAATATGCCGACTCGATAACCGTTGAAACCTCTACCGAGTCACCTGCTTTGACCCTGGAATCGGAAATATCCACTGACCATATATGTGACGCCGAATTTCTCGATTCGATCTGAATCTCAAAATCCATCGATTTGATCTCTGTTTTTTTATATGGATTGTTCATCATCAAAGCTACTGACCCTGTACTTTCTATCAGCATCTCGATCAGCCCGATGCTCGTAGAGAGATTTTCAAAAACGATTTGCCGGCCATCGGCAAGAACTATCTTTGCCTTATACTTAATCATATTGTCCGGCCCAAGACTACCGAGTTTAAGAGCGGCCCCTGCCATCGCTGAACCCATCACCGAGGGAGTAAGCAAACGATTAGAGGCAACCTGACAATTATACACCTGAGCTTGCGGCTCGTTGTAACGAACAACCTCTATCCTCATAGGTATCGTCCTGGCTTTGGCACCGATTATTCCGACAACGCCTGCTGACTCATCCGATCTCAAGGCACCGACTACCTCAAGGGGGCGGGCCAACTTAAACGAAAAGTTAAGATTTGATACCACCGTATGCACTTGGCCCGTTGCCATCGGAAGGTCAACAGGCCCATAGCCCAAAAAGCCATGCCCTAAACTGTAAACCTTTTCACCCTGAACCTCGGTTACCGTACCAATTGCTGTCACTGCTATGTCACCAGCTACTATCGGCACAGCAACACACGCACCAGGAACCAATCGGGTCTGTGTAGGTACATCTGACTGCCCGGCACCTATACCCTGAACCGCTGTAAAACCAAGGGGTCTGACCAAAGTATCCAACTGCTCGCAGACCTGGGCCGATAAACCTGATGTAACTAATAGGCTCCGAGGTGTCGATGTTGTTGTATTTGCCGATGCGCGCATAACCTTGTCAACTTCGGCTAAGTCTATCGGCTTGGAAAAATCAAAAGCAAAAGCTGTCGAGCCTTGACCTGTCTCAGTAGTGTTAGTCTGACCAACCTTTAGCATATCTTCGATGAGCGTTACTTCATAAAGAGGGTCTTTGCTATAACTCCATCCGTAAGATAACGCTCCTGCCATCCTGCCGTCAATATAAACAGGTGACCCGCTGCAGCCCATTACAGGCCCGGTGTGAATAAAACGTTCATCGGTTCCCTGGACTAAAATTGCGTCTCTGCCTGGGCTGCGTTTGTGTATTACACTTATTACCTCAAGCGAAAACCTTTCAATTTCTGTCCCCTTATAAATCGTCAGGCAATATGCCTGCATTCCAGGCTTGATCTCATCAATGCCGATGTATTTGCTTTTATCAAGATCCGAAGCGCAAACCAAAACTTGCGGAATTAGCAGACAATGTAAAAGAAACATCCCCCTTTTCGCAAAAAAACTGAGCATCAAAGGCTCCTTCAATAACAAATAACACTTACAATATAATCACCTATCGAGGCTTCTTTACACATCCAAATTCTGAACTTCCAGTGCATGATCACGAATAAAGTTTCGCCGTTTTTCTACGTTGTCTCCCATCAGGATACTGAACAGCCTGTCAGCTTCGCCGGCATCATCGAGTTTAACCTGCAACAGAGTTCGCGAAGCAGGATCCATAGTTGTATCCCAAAGTTGATCGGCGTTCATCTCACCAAGACCTTTAAAACGTTTTATCTCAATCCCTTTGCCGCCGATCTGCCTTATTCCCGAACAAACATCTCCGAGAGACGCAATCTCATATAGGTCTTCATCACGGACAAGCTGGAACTTGGTCGGCTCAGTTTCGCCGGAGACCGATTTTTTCGCTTTTAACAGGAAATCGTTCAAGCCCAGTTTAAATTCAGATTTTAACTGACTGTCTATGCTATTGATCCTCTCGACTTCATGGAGTTCTTCAGCGACAAAAGGCTCTTCCTCGTCGGCTTTGACCGATTCCTTCAATTTGTCGAATCGTTTTTCGTATTTGTCCTTATCGTAATAAAACTCTTCCTGGCCGTTGGTAGTGATACGAAATGCCGGCAGTTGCTTACTATTATAATAGGCCTGAACAAAATCGACGAAACTAATCCCTCGCCTGCCCAGAACCGCTATGATACGCTCAACTTCGGCCAGTATCTTTACTAACCCGGCCAACTCTTTGCCTGTAACGCTCTGTTGCGAAGTCGACTTCTTAGCTGTTTTGGCCTTTTTAATCTTCTTCACTTTTTTCGTCTTTTTACTTTCTTTGGTATTTGTCTGGGCCTTGATAACAAGCTCGGTATCCTCAAGACCTCGAGCTATCATTCGTTTATGCATCTGATTTTCACTAAGGATATATTCAGATTTCCTTTTGCCCTTTACCTTGAGTTCGTAAAGTGGAGGCTGAGCGATATAGATCATTTCTTTTTCAAACAACTGAGGCATTTGTCTAAAGAAAAATGTCAGCAGCAATGTCCGTATATGGGCACCGTCAACATCAGCATCGGTCATCAACACGATCTTGCCGTATCTGCATTTTTCCAGGTTAAACTCATCAACACCAATACCCGTACCTAATGCACTTATAATTGTACGGATCTCATCGTGGGCAAGCATTTTATCCAACCTGGCTTTTTCCACGTTAAGTATCTTACCTTTCAATGGCAATATCGCCTGGATATTTCTGTCACGACCAGCCTTTGCCGAACCCCCTGCCGAATCACCCTCAACTACGAATATCTCGGTAGTATCCTTTTTCTTACTGGAACAATCCCACAATTTACCAGGCAGGTTCGTACCTCCAAGTGCGCCTTTGCGCCTTGTCAACTCACGGGCCTTTCTGGCAGCGACTCTGGCAGCGGCGGCCTGGATCGCCTTGTTCAATATCCGCTTGGAATCTGCCGGATGCTCCTCAAGAAAATGTCCCAGCTGTTCGTTCACAGTGGTCTCTACAAAACTACCCACTTCCGGATTACTCAATCGCACCTTGGTCTGAGCTTCAAAATGCGGGTCGGCCAGCTTAACCGAAACTACCGCCGTTAGCCCCTCACGCAAATCGTCACCGGTCGTACCTTGACCTGACTTCAATAAATTATTGTTCTTAGCGTAATAATTCATCGTTCTCGTAAGAGCGGTCCTGAACCCCGACAGATGGGTTCCCCCGTCGACGTTGCGAATATTATTAGCAAACACCAGAACATTTTCCGCATAGCCGGTGTTGTACTGCATTGCTATCTCACACTCGAGCATTGCTTCGGCATCTTTTTTTGCAAAATAAATTACATCCCTGTGCAGCGTCTCTTTGCCTTCGTTGAGGTGCTCGACAAAAGCCCTGATACCATCGTCAAACTTGAACACTTCTTTCTTCTTAGCACGGTCGTCTTTAAAAGTAATTTTCAATCCGCCGTTTAAATAAGCCATTTCACGTATTCGCTTCAAGAGTGTTTCGTATTGCAGCTCAGCATCGCCGAAGATGTCACTGTCAGGCATAAAAGATATTTTTGTCCCCTGTTTTTCACTTGGCCCGACTTTTTTCACAGGCTCCTTCGCCTTGCCCCTGGCACACTCAAAATGATAATGGGCACCGTCCCTGTAAACATCGGCTTCGAGCCATTCGCTAAGAGCGTTTACAACACTTACACCGACTCCGTGCAACCCCCCTGAGACCTTGTAGCTGTCACTGTCAAACTTACCGCCGGCGTGAAGTGTTGTAAGCACTACCTCAAGGGCGCTGGTCTTGGTCTTCTTGTGTTTTTCTACCGGTATACCTCGACCATTATCTTCGACAGTACAACTGCCGTCAGCCTGAACGTGTACGTTGACACTGTCACAGAATCCAGCCAATGCTTCATCGATAGAGTTATCGATCACTTCATAAACCAGATGGTGAAGTCCGCCGCTGCCGCGATCGCCGATATACATATCAGGACGTTTGCGAACCGCTTCCAGACCACCTAAAACTTTTATATTGCTGGCATCGTATTTGTGTGCTTCCATATTGCTGAGTTATACATCCTTAATTATAATTCCTGTTTTCTTTAATCCTGCCAACTGCTTATCTTAAAATCGATACCTCGCAGCCTTGCACGCGGGCAGCCGTCTTGTAATTGTTTGAGCAGTTCGTCACGACATATTTGAAGTTCGTGTAAATAGCTCGGCGAGTCGACCTGAACCTTCAAGCGTCCGCCATGAACACTATCCAATCTGCAATGCTGACCCAACTGCTCAGGCAGTAGCTGCTGCCACATCTCGACTATTGGACCGAACTGCTTTTGGCGAGGTAAAAGCCTCTTCTCCAAAATATCACCCACCAGAGACCCGATCGCAAACGCCTTCTTTGCCTTTGGCCGAGTAAACTTGCCAGCCATTTGTTTTCCTTCAATCACGGTCCAACCGTATAAATGCTATATTCAAACTGACGCTCAACCAAACATTACCCAAGGTTTATCGGCATCAAAACATAAAGAAAATCTTTGCCGCTCTTTATCAGACCAGGCCTATCCTGCTGACCAAGTTCCAAATCAAATTGCGGGGTCTTGATAACTCTCAGAACATCCACAAAAAACTGAGGGTTAAAACCAATCTCGATAGGCTTGTCGTTGTAATCTATTTTCAATTCAACCTGCGCGTCACCTGTTTCAGGAGCCCTGCACGAAAATACCAGCTTGTTTTTATCTATCGAAAGTTTAATACCCCTGGAGTCTTCACTGGTCAACAACGCCGAACGGCGAACCGCACTTAATACCGCATCGGTAGGCAGTGAAAGTTTCTTGTCGTAATCACTCGGAATGATATCCTCATACTTGGGAAAATTGCCTTCGACAAGGTTCGAGCTTATTACAACATTCGCGCAGCTAAACAGTATCTGGTTACCAACAAGTTTAACCAGAACGATATCTTCATCATCACCGCCGACCTTATCGACCAACTGCATCGTCTTTGCGGGAACGATTATTTTCGCCGCCTCCGCCTTCTCCGCCGCTGCCTTTATATTTACTTTGCACCTTGCAAGCCTCCTGCCATCCGTAGCGACCAGCAGTAACTTCTTACCGTTTATTTCCCACAAGACACCATTAAGAGCATAACGTGTGCTTTCCTTAGCCGTTGCGAAAAGACTCTGCTCGATCCCCGCCTGCAAATTCGCCAGCGAAACCTCAATATCAGCTTCCCCATCGAACTCAGGCACAGCCGGATACTGATCAGCTTCCTGCCCATAGATCGTAAAATTACTGTCAGAGCCCTTTATCTTACAGACACCCGCATCAGCTTCAAGCGACAACACCTCATCGACGCTTTCACGCACGATCGCAGCCAACCTGTCTGCTGGAACAACTATCTCGCCGGCTTTTTCGACTTCCACTTCACTAAGGCAATAATTGATCCCAACCTCCAGATCCGTCGCACAGATCCGAACATCCTTTTCAGACGCGGAAATCTTCACACAGCGAAGTATCGGCTTTGGCGTCCTGGCCGGGATTACCGACGTCAAAAGCCCCAAAGCCTCGGATAATGCTCCCCTATTAAAATTTACTTTCATAATAAACCTCCATATTTAAAATACCGCCGTAGTTTACACCAAAATCGCCATGACGACAATGTTTTTTCCCGAAAAAATCCCCGCTAACCCCCACCCCGGTTAATCTGCCCGAAAATCTTCATGATAATGTCCAGCGTCAACTATTTACCCTGACTTAGTTGCTATGGTCAGGAAAATGAAGATAGGATTGAAGTTTAGAGAATCTATTATATGGCATAAGAAAAACTCAAATGTAAAAAATACAGCTTTTGGCAGTTTTAAGTCTCCAAGTAATATAATCCTCAGAGCAAGCCATGAGCATATATTGATATGGTCCAAGGAGCAATGGAACCTGCCTAATATAACAGAACAAGAGCCTGATATCACAAAAGATGAATTTCTTGGTTGGACGTATTCTGTGTGGTCTGTTATGAATAATAATAACAACAAGGCAAATCATCCTGCTATTTTTCCTGAAGAAATAGCAAAAAGATTAATAAAACTTTACAGCTATCCCGGTGATTTGATATTAGATAATTTCAATGGCACAGGTACTACAACGGCTGTTGCTAATATGCTAGGCAGGAAATATATAGGGATAGATCAAAATGCTAACTACTGTAAATATGCAAAAGAAAGAACGGAAAAAGTTATTAGGTTGTAGTGGTCTTGTAAGAATATAGGTGCTTTAAAGAAAACGATGATGTTGTGAGGATTCTTTTATAAAAGCCGTTTAAAAGTGGATGGGTGGATGGATTAGTGAGGGAGGGGGAATATTTTTTATGCTCAAAAATATATTTTACTCAGAAGTATATCACAGAGTATTGATACAAAAGTGAAGAACTTATGCTATGACAGCAAGTGCTTTTCACTTCAATAAAAATATGAGACCAAACTCCAATCGGTCTCATATTCATCGTCAGTCTCATATTTTTACTAAAACACTAACACCCTACAAACCTTTTAACTGCAAGGCTTTAAGCAATGGAGCCAATGAGATTCGAACTCACGACCTCTTGCATGCCATGCAAGCGCTCTCCCAGCTGAGCTATGGCCCCGGTACGATACATTCTAACACGCCGCCTGGAACCTGGCAAATGTTTTTTCCCACCCTAACGGAGAGGGCGGGATTCGAACCCGCGGTACCCGCAATGGGGCACACCGGTTTTCGAAACCGGCTCCTTAAGCCACTCGGACACCTCTCCAACTCATACAACCAGAACAGGAATTATAGCCAGCCCAACGGTTTTAGCAAAGATAAAAATAGGCAAAATCAGTGAAATATTGCGGTTGATTTATGGCTCAGGCTTATTAAGATGCCCAATTTTCGTGAGTAATACTGAAATGTTTAAAATGTTTAGTGTTATTTGTTACAAGAATTGCATCTTGTTTACTAACTTGAGCAGCTATCAAAACATCCTGATCAAGCCCATCACCTGTCGGCTTACCATTCTGTCTACATTTGGCCCAAAGTTTCGCGCCCTCATCCCAAGTTTCCGAATCGAATTCGCACCATACAAATTTTTCTACAAATACTTCAAGAGCGCCTAATTGTTTATGCGCCTTCTTATGATTACGCGTCTTCTCATGATAAAGCCCCCTTGCTACCTCATAAAAAACTATTGGGCATATAAGAATTCGAGCATTTGTTCTGAGGACATCTTGAAATTTGCGAATTATACGAAAGTCTGCCTCATCTCTCTTTCGCAAAATACAGGTAACTATGTTGCTGTCTAATAGATACTTTGCCATATTCTATATCAGATCGTAAACCTGTTCTTTTCAAGGTCTTCACAGAATTCTTTCCAGAATTTTTCGCCAAGATCATCTGGCTCTGACATCCATTGATCAAGAAACTTAATAGCGTCAAGGTTTTTTTGACTTATTTCAGGTTCTGCCCGCACAGACTGCAGAATTGTTGAAATATTTTCTTCTTCATACTTGATCGTATTCTGTGGTTGTTGAAATGCGGTTTCTGCAGAGATTGGCAAGACAGTAATATTGAACCCTATTGCTTTCCGTCGACAATACTCAGCCCAACAGAAATTAAAACTCTCCTGCTCCGACCAAGTTCTTCCATATGGCCGGTTCAGAAGTAAATCTGTACTATCAGTTCTTATTGCTGCGGTTTTCACGATTTGTTTTCCTCGAAAAGTTTTCGAAGCTGAAATAAGAATAGCTCATAAACTTTAGCATAATCATCAGTAATTTTTTTAATACGGTTACGTTCCTGTTCAAGATTTATCTCATAGTTGAAATTTATTTTAACAGTATTTGGTTCTCCAGCCGTAGACACATTCATTGTTGTGCTTGATTCTCCAGACTGGGTCATAGTTCGAAGTGTCCAGTTTTTTACAGTTTCAGAATCACTGCTAATATCAAGTGCTATTTCAAGTCCAATTTCGTCGGCCTTAAGAGCCTTGCAAAAAAATTGCCGGTCTTTCAACAACTTTTGCTCAATCTCGCCTATTTTTATTTTTTGTACTTCTACATTATAGTTAAAATTAGCTCCGCATTTTGTGATAGGGGTATAGTGTAATTTAGCCAGATATCTCTTCAAATACATTGGCAGTTTGCTCTGTTTAGGATTTTTACAATTATTCTCGGTTATTTGTAATCTTCCAAGGTCAGCTAAAAAGGAAACGTTGCTATAATCGAGTGATGATATTACCGGCACTGGGGGGGAACTACTAACAGGCTCACTTTCTAAGTCAAATTCGCATTCAGTCACTAAAAAATCATGTGTCAAAATACTTGGATTGAAGTTGCCAAGAACAACCAAATTTATATAATTATTTGTCATTTTCTGTAGTTTCCCTTCGCTCAATAACTGCTAATAATAACGTTATACTACACATCGTCAAGAATAATCGTGTTCGTTAATATTTCATAGGCTTTTTGAGACACAAAAGTTAGAGCCAGGACGGCAATTATAGCCAACCTGGCGGATTTATCAAAGATAAAATTCCCAAAGTATTCAAATATCATTGACGAATAGAGCCTGTGTGGTTAAATTTGTGGTGTTAATGATGTTTATTCTACAGGAGAAATTATGAAAAAGTCAGCTTTGTTATTGATCGTCGTAATGTTGGTAAGCAGTTGTTCGGACTATTCACCCAATGTGCCGCAAAGCGAATTCTACGTTGCCACTAACGGCAGCGATAGTAACCCGGGCACTATAAATAAGCCGTTCGCTACTATCGCCACAGCTCGTGACGCTGTTGAGAAGGTAAGACGTGCCGGACTCCAAAAACCGATCAATGTTTTCGTCAGAGGAGGAACCTACCAGCTCACCGAATCCCTTATCTTCTGGCAGGAAAATTCCGGCGCCGCCGAATATCCGATTACATACCGAACATACAAGGATGAAAAACCCATCATCAGTGGAGGAAAGGTAATCACCAACTGGCAACAGGATGCGGACGGACGATGGAAAGCGAAAACCGATATAGATAATTTTCGTCAGCTTTACGTCAACGGCACCCGGGCGGTTCGAGCACAGGCCGGGCGAATATACGAACTGGAACTTTACGGCGATGACGGCTACAGAACTAAAAGCGGCGAGCTTGCCGACTGGCGAAATCCCTCGGATGTCGAACTGACTTATATCACCGCATGGGCGCACACTCGATGCAAGGTCGAGTCCATTGCAAGAGATGGTGACTATGCGATCATTAACATGAAACAGCCTCAATACTGGCTTGGAAAAAATAAAGAAGGAAAATCGATAGACGAAGAAAGCTGGGCAGGTGACGGCAAGTATAACACTATCGAAAACGCGTTCGAGCTTCTCGATCAGCCAGGCGAATGGTACCTCGACCGCACCGAGGATACGCTCTATTATATTCCAAAGCCAGGCGAAGACATGAAGACCATTGAAGTCATCGCTCCGGTCATCGAAAGGATCATAGATATAAAAGGCACTATCGATCGGCCGGTACATGACCTGCGATTTATGGGCCTGACCTTTATGCACGCAAGCTGGCTGCGACCATCCGAGATAGGACTGATCGATCTGCAATCCAACTTCGTCGTGGAAAACGACAACTCACTTATGCGGGATGGCAAACTCAATATGATCCACAACGAAGCGATCAAGAGCCCGGCGAATGTTGTCGTTCACGCAGGCAAATCGATCACTTTCGAGCGATGCACATTTACCAAATTCGGCGGTGCAGGCCTCGACATTGAGCATGGTAGCCAGAACAACACCTTCGTTGGTTGCCACTTTAACGATATCTCCGGAACTGGTATCCAGGTAGGTGACATTCGCCATGAGGACCATCATCCTAAAGACGAGCGTATGATCGTTAAGAACAACCTGATTACCAACAACTTGATCGAAAACTGTGGTGTAGAATTCAAGGGCAGCGCCGGGATATTTGTCGGCTATACCGATGGCACAACGATAACGCACAATGAAATTCGTAACTTACCTTACTCAGGTATCGGTGCCGGCTGGGGATGGGGCGAGGAAGATGTCAGCGGACATAAGACCAGGGAATTTTATACTCAGCCCTTCCATTACAAGCACCCGACAACCTTAAAGAACACTCGGATCGAGTACAACTATATTCACCATGTTGTTCAAGAGATGATCGATGGCGCGGGCATATACACCATCTCCAGACAGCCGAATTCGACTATCATCGGCAATCACCTTCACGACAACATCGGCGTGCCAGGCGGGGTATATCTCGATGAAGCCGCTGGCGGTTTTGACATAGTGCAAAATGTAGTTTACAATGTAGGCGAACGCCACAAGTGGGGCAATCGACCGCTGACTATCAGCAAAACAAACATGCACACCGTAAAGGTCAGGGACAATCTTTTCGGTATGGAACCTAACACTGTTGACATCGAAGGCAGGATCGGCAAAGCGTATTTCTGCAATACCATCGACGTCGAACATACCGAAGAACTTGAACCGGCTGAAATGACGATCACTCTCTGGATAAAGCCGGCCAGTCTCGGTAAAGAAAAGAATTTAAGAAAATGGCTTGTAAATAAAAATGGGAATAAATCGACTCAGTCTTTTTACGGACTGGGTTTCGATGTCGACAAGGTAATTTCTATCATTACTATCGGCGATACCAATGAAGTTGTGCTTAGCGATCCAGGACTGATCAAGGTCAATCAGTGGTCGTATCTGACAATGACCTATGACGGCTTGAAGTTGAATATCTATCACGATGCTAAAGAGGTTGGATCAAAGACTATTGACAAGGCCAGGACACCGGGCAAGGGCAGAATGCGCATCGGTGGCGGAGCTGACGGTTTGTTCAGGAGTTACTTCGAGGGCCTGGCGGATGAGATAGCTTTTTATAACCGTGCGTTAACACCAGAAGAAATAAATACCAATTACAAAGCTGCTACTAAGTCAGAAATGGTTAAACAGGGCATGGTCAGATACTGGGATTTTGAAAACAATAAACAGGATAAGATGGTCAAACAAGTGGTTGAAAAAGCCGGTCTGGAGCCCGCATATAAGGATTTACTTAACAAATGAGCTTTGTCACGACCCAAAAAATACTTTTCGGTTAGAAGAAGATTTTTATTGACATTCGCCTGCTTTTGTGCTTAAATGCGGCCGTTTTGAGGTGTGCACCTTTGTCCCTTGAGGGGGCGTGCCTGATTGAATGAACGAGGGATGTGGTAATACCACAATAGAAGTAAGGAGAAAAAACGTGGAGACAGGTACAGTAAAATGGTTTAATTCAGGTAAGGGGTATGGTTTCATCGCACCAGATGACGGCGGCGATGATCTGTTTGTACATTACTCCGAAATTAAAGCTGAAGGCTATGCGACACTTAATGAGGGGCAAAAGGTCGAGTATGAAATCGGCGAGGGCAAAAAAGGTCCTTGCGCAACAAACGTAGTTCCTGGCTAAAATAAACAGCCCGGAATAAGTTTGATACTTGGTTAAAGACAGAGCTGTTTTTGAGTCAAAAGAGTTTTACGACTCAGGCGAGAAGTTTCTGCATCTGTACAGCACTGCGACGGAATTTTTCGGCGGGCAATGTCACTGTCTGCCATTTGGGACTGCGCAGCGTCATACTTCTACAATAGTCATCTAATTTGACGCAGAAGAAAATATATCTTTTCCCGTTAAATTCATAAATATCTCTACCGTCAAGATCAACGTCGATGTTTTCTATCAGGTAGACAAAAATAAAAGCCGCCGTGTGTGTGCTGCCGAATATCTGCTGCCACATGGCCAGGCCCGTAATGTCGTCGGCGGTGACCCAGCACTCTAACTTTGTCAATTTCGCAAAGCTGGTGCCTTTGAACTTTCTGCCCTTTACTTCGGCTACTATTATCGGTTGATTGGCAGGATATATCAGGTAGTCGAAACTTTTGATCTTTGAACGCCCAAGCGCTGCTCGCTTTTGTTCATCGACCGCGATGTACTGAACACAATTATCGATCAACCAATTACCGAACGCCTTTTCATAATGGTTGAGATGAAAGTTCTTCATTTTGATTCAGTCTCAAGTTGGTCGAAGAATGTGTCGATATCGACCTGCTGCTGCTGGCCGGTACCCATGTCTTTAATTAGAAGCAGATTATCCTGAAGTTCATCTCCAAGAATAACGCAGTATTTTGCGTTTAGATCAGAAGCTGACTTTAGTTGTTTTTTTAAATTCACAGTCTTGTAATTCCGTTCAGCCAGAAAACCTAAAGTTCTTAGCTTTGCCGTTATTTCAATACTTCTGTCGTCAGAAAGTGCCTCTACTATACTGGCAATATAATAATCCAATTTCCTTGTTTTAAAATTTAGCAGTTTTTTTTCTTCAAGCAGGATTTCCAGGACGCAGTCGCCCATCCCCATTCCTGTACCGGTTACCTGTGGACCGCCGAACTGTTTTAGTAAGTTATCGTATCGTCCGCCGCCCGCTATTGCGCGAAGTTCTCCACCAGCCTCATGTACCTCAAAAACTACACCGGTATAATACGCCAGGCCCCGGACAATACCTGGGTCGAATTTGCAATAAGAATCTATTCCCATTTGCCTTAACGTATTAAATAAAATCGCAAGTTCGTCCACAGATCCTTCAATTTCCTCATTATCCTTAGGCAATTCAGATATGTTGCTGACAGACATAAAATCTAAGATCTTACTGACTTTATCCGAATCGGCAATCTGTTCAACCAACAGTTTTTCAAAGGTTTCCGGCGGTAACTTCGCTTTTTTGTCAAGCAGAGTATAGATGGTATCCAGATTTTTTTCAGGAATACCCAGACTCTTAAGAAAAGCTGCTAACAGTTTTCTGCTTGATATTTTCACCTTGATATCGTCGCTCGTCAAACCAACCTGACGCAAATAATCCACTGTAGTAAATATCACTTCCGCATCAGCGGTCACATCTTCTACACCGATGATATCGATGTTCCACTGGAAGAATTCGCGAAGCCTGCCTTTTTGCGGCCGTTCAGCTCGGCACAATCTCGGCACAGAGAACCACTTGATAGGCCTGGCTAATGAATTGATCTGCTGATTTACCATTCTCGCCAAAGTTGGAGTGATTTCCGGACGAATGGCAAGGTCACGTCCACCGCGGTCGGTAAGGTTAAACAACTGCTCTGCGATCTCGTCACCGCTTTTTATCTGATACATCTTGAGATACTCGAAGATCGGCCCATCATATTCTTCGAACCCGTTTCGCACCGACGCCTGCTTCCAGCCATCGACAATAAAATTCCGAATCGCCATCTCAGACGGAAAAAAATCTCGCGTTCCTTTTACAGGCGGTATCTTCATTTTGGTATCTCGTGATTATTATTTTTTCTTCTTCTTGGTTTTCTTTTTAGGCTTGTTTTTTTGCTTTTCGGTTTTGTTATTACCGAACTTTATTTTCATATACTCTTCCATCTGCTTATCATTGATAAAGTGAAGCTCATAATCATATTCGCCTTCTACAAGGTCGCAGTCTTTTGTTGTATACCCTCGACATATTTTCGGCCTGTTCTTGTAAATCCCGCACTTATAATCTTTCTCCGAGAGGTGGTTACACTTGTTCTTTACATTGACGTACCAGTCGCCGTCTTCAACAAATACGGTTATATCTTCATGGCAGAGATACCATCTTATATCATCGTAATCTTCCTTATCTTCAGGCGTCTCGATCGGCAGTGCGAAATACCTACAGCACAGCCCTGTACATTTGTCACATAATATTTTTTTAGCTTTTTTTTTCTTCTTGGCCATTACAACAATACTCCTAAAAATCTTAACTTCGGTGCCTTTTTATTTGGGCAATATATCTTTCAACGCCAAAAGTAACTTATCATTCTGCTCCGGCGTTCCTATAGTAATCCTCAGTTTGTCACGCAGACCAGGCAGATCGAAATACCTGACGAAAATATTCTGCTCAGCCAGTTTTTCGTAAACCTGACAGGCTTGGATCCCTTTACATTTTGCCAAAACGAAATTGGCCTGACTTGTCCCCACTTCAAGGCCCAATGCTTCCAACTGTTCGGTTAATGCAGCCCGCTGAGCCTTTACTTTTTCTACCGTTTCTCGAAAATACTCCTGATCCTCAATAGCGGCAGTAGCGGCGGCAATTGCCAGGACATCGACATTATACGAATCCTTGACTTTCATCAACCCTGTGATTAGATCAGAATTAGCGATCCCGTAGCCAAAACGCAAACCCGCCAATGAATAACCCTTACTCATCGAGCGAAGTATAATTACATTATCGAAATCTTTGACAAGAGCACCGCAGTCATTCTCGGCAAAATCGACATAAGCCTCGTCGATCAATAGTACTCCTTCCAGTTGTCCTGCCAAAGACGCCATTTCGTCGTTTTCGATAAAGCTGCCGCTCGGAGCGTTGGGATTGCAGATAATAGTTAGTGCTGCATCTATAGCGACGAGTTTGTCAGACAGATTGAATCCGTCGTCAAACGGAACCTCGATGACGTTACAGCCGACGAGATTTGCCAATACCGGATATAATGAGTATGTCGGCACCGGATAAGCGACCGGACGTTTTTTGTCACAGAAAGCTCGAAAAGCGATTGTCAACAAATCGTCTCCACCGTTACAGCACATAATATTATCCGGCTCGACCCCATTGACCTTAGCTGCTGCCTTACGAAAGCTGCCACCCACAGGGTCGGGATATCGACGAAGCTGTTCGGTGCTTATCTTAGCGATCGCCTTTAAAACCATCGGCGAAGGTGGATACGGGTTTTCATTAGTATTTAGCTTAACCACATCAGCCTCTTGAGGCTGAAATCCCGGCGTATAACCCGTTGCCTTTTCAATATGTTCTCTAAAATAGCCCATGATCTAAATCCAGATTAGTTTTCCTATACCTTTTTATCACGGAATCGGTTTGGTTTGAAGAAAATTTTTGTTAGAAAATCACAAAAATCAAAAGGTTCATCAGCTGGAATTATTTCCTGCAGTAATCGATAAGCCTTGCGATCTCGCTTCGCAGGTGTTTACGGTGTACGATCATATCGACGAATCCGTGTTCGAGCAGGAATTCCGCGGTCTGGAAACCTTCGGGAAGTTCGACTTTTATCGTTTCAGCGATCGTACGTTTGCCGGCAAAGGCGATCATTGCGCCCGGCTCAGCGATTGTGACATCCCCGAGCATCGCGAAGCTGGCCGTTACGCCGCCCGTGGTCGGATCGGTCAAAACTGAGATGTACAGTCCCCCCGCCTGATCGAGCTTTGCCAGTGTTGCCGAGGTCTTTGCCATTTGTCCCAGTGACACAACACCTTCATGCATCCTCGCTCCGCCGCTGCAGCAGATCGCTACCAAAGGCAGCGACTGCTCGATCGCTTTATCGACTGCCGCACAGAATTTTTCACCAACGACAGAGCCCATAGAGCCCATCAGGAAATTCGGTTCCATCACAGCAAGTACCACGCCTCTTCCTTTGATAAACGCCTTGCCGACCTGCATCGCTTCGTTGGCGCCGCTTTTTTCCTCATCATCTTTGATGCGCTGTTTGTATGTGGTGTCACGAAACTTGAAGTTCAGCGGGTCGCTGGTAGTAAGATCGCTCAATATTGGTTGAAAGGAATCGGCGTCAGCCAGATACTTGATCCTGGTCTCAGCTTTGACCCGGAAGTGGTGGTTGCATTCCGGGCAGACGTTGAGATTTTCTTCGACGCTGCTCTTGTAGAGCATATGCTCGCAGCCCGGACAGTTCATCCAAAGCCCTTCGGGCATCTCTTTTCTCGGCTTAAGAGAAAAACCGTTCCACTCGGATTTAACTTTTTTACCCATATCCTATAGCAACCAAACTTAACTCTCGCACATCACCAAAACAGCCAGCCGTGCCGTCGACCAAGTAGTCTTTTTGTTAGCCCCCTGCACTGCAGGGGGTTTTTACAATAAAAAACAAGGCCCAACATTACAAACCATAAGCCCGAAGCGCAAGCGCCGGGATAAAAACAACGAATCACCCATTTGAGCAACAAGCCCGTAAGACAAGGGGTAACAAATCACGAGCGATATTATACCAAAGCTTCACCCCTAAAGCTATAAAAAAACTATTGAGCGGCAGAGAGTATCGCGTTTATTGCCCCCTGGCGGCCGGTTCTTGAGAAGATCGCGTTGCCCACTACCAGTGTATCAGCGCCGTAGGAAACAACAGTTGGCGTTGTTTCCGGGTCGATCCCGCCATCGACTTCAATGCGAATATCAGGGCCGACGATCTGCCTTATTTTGACGATCTTTTTCGCGACATCAGCCATAAACTTCTGTCCGCCGAAACCAGGCTGAACCGTCATAACCAATACCATATCGCAAAGCGGTGCGACTTTTTCTATTCGCTCTACCGGTGTTTTCGGGTTCAAAGTCACGCCCGCAGTAACGCCGAGATCGTGGAGAAACTTTACCATATCTGCCGGATCATCCACGGTTTCGATATGAAAGCTGATATGATCCGAACCTGCATTGACAAAAGCTTCAGCGTATTTTTGTGGCTCAGAGATCATCAAATGAGTATCGAAATTCAGCTTGCTGTATTTACGCAATTTGGCGATAACAGGCGGGCCGAAAGTGATATTCGGTACAAAGTGTCCGTCCATAATATCGAGATGAAGCATATTAACACCGGCAGCTTCTATAACTGCGATCTCGTCGGCGAGCTTGGCGAAGTCGGCGCTGAGGATTGATGGTGAGATTTCAATAGTTCCTGCTTTGGGTAGCTGCATTTTCAGTTCCTTTCATCCAGAATGGCTATGCACTTGAACTTTTTGCCTTCCAGAAATTCAAGGCTGGCACCGCCGCCCGTTGAGATATGGCTGACCTGATCTTCGAGCCCGAGATTCTTGATCGCACTTGCACTGTCACCGCCTCCGATCACGGTACGAGCTCCATTAGCGGTAGCTTCGGCAACTGCCAGGGCGACTGCCTTGGTACCTTCGTCGAAAGGCTCCAGTTCAAAGACGCCCATAGGCCCGTTCCAGATGATAGTTTTACTACCAGCCAGTTTCTCGACGAACAGCTTGCTGCTCTCAGGCCCAATGTCCAGCCCTTCCCAGTCGTCTTCAATGTTATCTGTAACAACTTTATTCTCAGCGTTAGCCTTAAATTCTTTAGCTACTACCGTATCTACTGGCAGAACTATTTCGCATTCAGCTTGTTCAGCCTGTTTCAGCAGTTCGGTTGCTTTGTCGAGAAAATCATCTTCGCACAGGCTCTTACCGATTCTTTGTCCCTTAGCTTTGAAGAATGTATATGCCATCGCTCCGCCGATCAGTATCCGATCCACTTTGCCGATAAGGTTATCGATAACCCCAATCTTGTCGGAAACCTTAGCTCCACCCAAAATCGCTACGAAAGGCCTTTCCGGGTCACTAACCGTCTCACCGAGAAACTTCAGTTCTTTTTCGATCAGATAACCGATAACCTTTGGCTTTGTTTCCATCATTACCGGAACCGTGTACATCGAAGCGTTGTCCCTGTGCGTGGTACCGAAGGCATCATCTACGTAAATATCAGCCAGATCACCCAGTTGCCCGGCAAAATCGTCTTTGGCCTGACGTAACTGAGCATCTTCTTTAGCTGCCTTATCTTTTATAGTCTCTTCTTTGTGGAATCGCAGGTTCTCAAGCAGCATACAATCGCCGTCTTTCAAAGCAGCCGCTTTAGCTGCTACATCTTCTCCGATACAATCATCAGCGAAAACTATCTTCTGTGCCAGCAGTTCGGACAATCGTTTAGCTACCGGCACCAAGGACATTTTTTCGTTTCTTTGGCCCTTTGGCCTGCCAAGATGGCTCATAAGGATCAGGCTCCCGCCGCCTGCGAGCACCTTTTTTATCGTTGGCAACGCCTTTACGATTCGATCATCACTGGTGATATTACAGTTTTCGTCCAGAGGAACGTTGAAATCGCATCGCATCAAAACTCTTTTGCCCTTAACATCAATGTCGGCAACTGTCTTCTTAGCCATATCACAACCTGCTTTCTACAAAAGTATAAACAAAAATCGGGCCTGCTCCTTTTCAGAACAGGCCCGTAAAACTTCAAATTACATCTTCGACACTTTTTCCATAATATCGACGGTTCGGTTCGAGTACCCCCATTCGTTGTCGTACCAACTGACAACCTTAACGGTTTTACCCATGACCATTGTGCAAAGCGAATCGAAAACACTCGATGCAGGATTCCCAATAACGTCACTACTGGCGATAGGCTCATCGCAATATTCGAGAATACCTTTGAGAGCTCCGTCAGCAGCTGCTTTGACTACTGCGTTAAGTTCGTCTACGGTAACTTCTTTGCCAAGTTCCGCTACCAGGTCGACACAGCTGCCGTCGATTACAGGCACACGCAGAGCAAAGCCGTCGAGTTTACCGTTAAGTTCAGGAATAACCTTACCGACTGCCTTAGCCGCACCTGTAGTTGTCGGAATGATATTCTGTGCCGCGGCTCGAGAGCGACGCAGGTCCGAATGGATCATATCCGCGACATTCTGGTCGTTAGTATAACCGTGAACCGTGGTCATAAGGCCTTTTTCAATTCCAAATGCATCGTTCAATACTTTGACCAGAGGTGCAAGGCAGTTTGTTGTACAGCTTGCGTTGGAGATACAACTGGTCTCCGCGGTCAATATATCATTATTAACGCCGAGTACGATCGTTGCTTCGATGTCGTCTTTGGCAGGCACGGTCAGTACAACCTTTTTGGCGCCGGCTTTGATATGGTCGCCGTAGCCGCCCTTTGCCGATTCCTTTTCACGGAAGATACCGGTTGACTCGACCACGAAATCTACACCCATTTTGCCCCAGGGCAACTCGCCAGGATTTCTCTCTGCCAATACCTTGATAGCCTTGCCGTCGATTACCATTTCGTCGCCTTTGACTTCAACAGTACCTTTCCATTTACCCATTACGGTGTCATACTTGAACAGGTGTGCCAGAGCCTTTGGATCAGCCAGATCGTTGATCGCTACCAGATCGAGATCGCCGTTTTTTTCCATTAAAATTCTTGTTACAGCTCTGCCTATTCGGCCGAAACCGTTAATTGCAACCTTAGTCGCCATCTGTTATTCTCCTTACTTTTTGATACTGTTAATGAGGTTTATTACTGTTTTTAGACATCCAAAAACATACGAGAACCGCATTCTATTTCCCGATAGGGCTATTGTCAAGGAATTCTTAGCATCAATCGATTTATTTTCCCAACAACAGGAACCCCACTGCTGGCCTCGGCTTGAGTGTTTTTAAGGGAATTGTCGCCAATTTTCCCCCAAACCGGCAAAATCGGCAAAATCCACGTAATTATCGCCATCTGAATCCAGGCCTGTATCGCCCGGGCTGCTCAACCAATGCTGTGACATCAGTTCGATATCGCCAAGATCAACACGACCGGAACCGTCAGCGTCGCCGAATAAGCTGTGAAATTCGATAATGCAAAAACCATCTGTTGGGTTTGAGTCGTCATCGAGCAGCGTTTGCCCGTTAGGATCTGTGATCGCGCTACAGTCCAGATTTAGCTCGTAAGTATCTCGGCCCAATAAGTCACCGAATACACCGTTACTATCGACATCAAATTCCAGGCTTAAACTCGCAGAGATATCGTCATAGCTGAAACTTATCTGATTCGCATCGAAACTTCCATTTGTTGTTCCATACAGTTGGATATCGTTTGGGCTGATAGTTACATCATCACTGAACTTGATAGTAACATCAGAGATTTTCGACTGTTGTGTTCGGCTCCCATCGAACTCTACCGAAACAATATACAAACCTGTATCGAGCGAACCCTGAGCCTCTAACTCCATTATCGTCGTATAGCTGGATGACCCGCCGGGCGGCCCTATAATGCGTATGGCATCGCCGACGGTTGGCGAAAAACTAAAGTCGATCTGCTGATACATTTTATACTGATCCAGCGCCTCTGATAACTGTAGATTGGCCGGAGTGATATAACTGCCGTCACGCAGGACTTCAACGGTTAGATCGGTGAAAAAACCTCCGCGGGGATTATCATCCCTGTAGTAAGTGTTAATACCATACCAAACAAGATCGCCTTCATAAAAGCTAAGCTGCTCGAACTTAACAGGATCAGAAAAATTAAGCTGATACCAGTCAAGCTCAGGACGAGCCGATGGGCTGGACAAATAACTGTAATAAGGTCGGTGGCCGTTATGGCAGTTGTCTGTAACTCCGTCCATGATTGCATCCAGATTTCTTCTGTCACTGCTGCTGATGTGATATTCGACAGCGGCGCTTGGCGTAACTGTGATACCAGCGTCAATAGCCTCCGCGACAAGACCCGCCGGGCCGTTAGGCTCTGCTCTTTCAGGCAACGGTACTACCGAACATGGTTCAGGAATGTAACAAGTTACAGGACTGTTATAATCGACGAAGCCGCCATTTCTTTCTATGTTCACCATCGCAATATTTGTAATGCGACCAGCTATATTAGTGATCGTATCATCAGGCAGAAACGGCCTATATATAACATTGTAAGCATCACTGTAGTTAGGGTCACCAACAATATTGGGGTCAAGCTCATTCGCACGCGGCAATACGCTATTGCCGTCAATAATCCCTATCAAGGCCCCTGCCGTAGCAGGGTTACAATCACAGTCCCAGCCGGCCAAAACCCCGATCTGCACAGTGTCGGCAAAATTACCCTGCCCATAGAGTATCGAAAGAACAGTAGCACCGGTATTAACCGTCGACTCGATCCAGTTATAGTACCGTCCGAAAGAATTTGTACCCTGATAATAATCATATAATTTTTGACGGCTCGCACGCCAGTTCAGTTGCCCGTCATTGGCGTCTTCAAGATACCAGCCAAGCACATCACTAATAACCTGATATGTTCGACTGGTAGTTGGTATTGCGTTTAGCCCCCACGTTACAAGGGTAACAACGTTAGGCTCAAAAAAAGCGTCAGCGTACATAGCGGCATAAAACTGAGCTGCGTGAGTCGGAAAACCCTCGTTGCTGATGCCGGCAAATTTGCCGGCAAAATCAATCGCCGCCTGTGGTAAGCCTGGCGAGATAGCGCCGAACAGTTCGGTTGTAATCTGAGAATCGATCGAATACCAGTGCTCGTTGTATGACCTGCTGCCGGTTTCAGGCGGCAGATAGCCGTCACCCATCAGGTACCACGCCTGCCTGTTGGCGATATATATGCCGGAGGTAGTTATGTGCTCGCGCCACTGGTCAGCGATTTCGCGTGAGTTACAGTCAAAGCCATCGGTCTCAAGTGTATGCAGCGCGATATATTCTATATCCGTATCGTCGTCAGCGTCCCAATTCTCACCTTCGAGCCGAATAACCCACGGCCGGAAAGAACATGGATCACCCTGCGGATACGCCGAACTCGAAAAATCCCCCTCGGTCGCCCTGCCAACCATATTACCCAACAACTGCCCAAGCCAGAACCCGTGCATCTTATCTGTGAGCTGTTCCTGCGTTATTGTCCTTTCAGCCTTTACAGGCGGACAGATAAACACAATCAGCAATAACGATAAAAATAAAGCTTTGACATAACGGAAAACCATTGGCAGCATATCCTCCTCAAATACGCCGTTTATTATAACCTAAAGACAATAATATTTCAAGTAAAAACTGCTGCTTCGCCTTTGTTTAATCTTTGATTGGTGATAGGTGCAGGGTCAGTTTTCGCGGTTCGATCGCAACATTTTCGATTCGAGCCTTTTTGTCGCTAATTTCAAGCACAGGCTCAAAAGGCTTGTTATTCAGCAGCGACATCACTATATTCGCAACAATATCGCCTGGCTTGATCTCTTTAACCTTGATGTGATTTGAATATATTTCCCGGATGATCAACTTGGCCAGCAGCGTAACATTTAACGCACCAACTTTCACCTGCTCAATTTTCAACGTCAGCAACCCCTGCTCATCAAAGACCGGATTGCCGACAATGGTAACTATGAACTCCGCGTCTTTTACCACAACCGCCCCCATGATCGCGATCCTTTCGGAAACAAAAAATACTTTCGGCGTCATAAAGGTAAAGTTTTTACCCTGCCTCGGCCATTTGCTTCGAGCGATAATATCGTTTATCCCCTCCTGGCTAACGACCAAATCGAAAGGCTCGCCAAGCTGGATACCGTTATAAAAATTCGGCGCCAATTCGTGTGTAAGATATTCGCTGACCTGCTCGTCTTCGATAGGCGTTGGCGTAGTAAAATATCCCGGCTTATATAACAGACCCAGGCAAAGCAATATACCTATCGCCGGCACGACAGCAAGGCACAGGTATATTTTCTTCCCTTTTCTTTTTTTCCGATTTTTCAAATCTATGTCCAATATTAAAATTTCTGTCTTGCTTAAAAAATACTCTGCTATTATAGTACGTCAAAACGGTATAAAAGTAAAAAAATAAACTTTGGTGAAAGGTAATTAAGGTTATGTCAAATCATTTTGGTGACAGGATTTGCAAAGCTGTGCAGAGTAAGAAAACTTCGTTGGTAGTAGGTCTTGATCCGGTTTACAGCCGACTGCCTTCAGCGATAATAAGCCATCGGGACATGAACGATGAATTCGACGCCGCTGCCGCGGTGGATGCCATTTTTGATTTTTCCACACAGCTAATGCGCATAATCGCTCCGCTGGTACCTGCCGTAAAAATTAATATCGCCTTTTTCGAAAGGTATCTCGCCGAAGGCATCGAGACATATTATTCGCTCATTACCGAAGCAGAAGACCTCGGCCTGGAAATAATAGGCGATGTAAAGAGAGGCGATATCGGACACACAGCTGAGCTTTACGCATCGGCCCACCTGCAGAATTCCGAATTGGTCGGGCTCGAAGATACCCTCGTCCCCGACGCTATCACGGTAAATGGTTTTGCCGGCATAGACGGCATCAAGCCTTTCGCCGATATGGCTGACGAGCAGGGTAAAGGCATTTTTGTCTGGGTCCGTTCCAGCAATGAATCTGCTGCCGAATTGCAGGATTTCGCCGACGCCGACGGACAGAAGATGTACGAGAAAATCGCGGAAGTCGTCGCAAGAATCGCCGGCGAACCCGAACGCGTAGGAACAAGCGGCTACAGCAACGTCGGCATGATAGTAGGCGGAACCGCACCTAAAGTCACCAGCGAATTAAGGCACAAGTATGAAAACATCTGGTTCCTCGTCCCCGGTTACGGCTCACAGGGTGCTTCCGCTGCCGACTGTGTGCGATTCTGCAAACCAAACGGAACAGGAGCACTGATCAACGCTTCACGCTCGATCATATACGCTTACGAAAAGCCAAAATACAAAGAGCAGTACGGCGACGACTGGAAAAGATGTATCGAGCAGGCCGTCATCGACGCCAAGGTAGAGCTGGCTCAGGCAATGGAAACACTGCTCTAAAAAGTTTAGCCCCCAAGCCTGCTTGGGGGTAACCAAAAAAATGGAAACAAATTTTTTCACCGGCAAAACGGTTCTTGTCATGGGCCTGGGACACTTTGGAGGCGGTGTCGATGTCGCCAGGTTCGCCAGCCAAGCCGGAGCCAACGTAATAGTCACAGATCTCGCCTCACCTAAGAAACTCGCCAATTCCATCGAACAACTCACAGATTGTAACAATATCCAATTCCATCTCGGCGAACACACCAACAAAGATTTCCAGCAAGCCGACATCATAGTCGTCAATCCAGCGGTCAAGCCGGATAACAAGTACCTAAAGATCGCCGCGGACCTGAACAAATTTATCACATCCCAAATGAATATCTTCTTCGAGCTCTGCCCCGCCCACATTATTGCCATCACAGGCTCCAACGGCAAAAGCACAACAGCAGCACTAACAACCCACCTACTACAAAACACGAGCCACGGGCCACCAGCCACCAGCCACGAATCCGTCTGGCTAAGCGGAAATATCGGCAATGAGCCGTTGCTTTGCAGCCTGGATAAGATCACCGCTGACGATCTGGTGGTATTGGAGGTTTCCAGCTTTCAGGCCAACCAGTTAGCACAGATCCAAAAGGGCCCCGAAATCGCGATGCTGACCAATCTTACACCCAACCACCTCGACATGCACCCCACCTTCGAAGATTACTGTAATGCAAAGGAAAACCTGTTCCGATTTCAAAAGACAGATAGCAACTCACCAGCGGTTTCGATCTTCAACGCAGAAGACAAGATCGCGATCGAGTGGTTCAAAAAATACACCAAAGACAGCAACAGGACATGTATTAAATACCGCGTTGATGATCTAAACGAAGAATTCCGCCTCGCCTTGCCGCTGCCAGGCTGGGCCAACCTCTCAAATCTCGCCGCTGCGGTGGCAATAGCAAAATATTACGGCGTAACCGACGACCAAATCGCTTCGGCATTACCAGAATTTAAACCCCTGCCCCACAGGCTCGAATTGGTCGGCCAATATGAAGGCGTCAACTGGTACAACGATTCGATCTCCACTACCGCTCAAAGCACTATTGCGGCGATCGAAGCCTTTGACCAGCCAAAGATCATTATTGCAGGCGGCTGCGATAAGAACACCAGCTTTGACGAACTGGGCAAAACAATCGCCGAAACCGCAAAAGCCGCGATCCTGATAGGTCAAACCGCACCAAAAATCGCCCAGGCAATAGAAAAACACCGGTTTCGTGCTGATATTGTTGATTCTTTAGATAAAGCGGTTGCCCTGGCTCGTGAGATAGCAGAAGCTGGCGATGTGGTTTTGCTAAGCCCTGCCTGCGCAAGCTACGATATGTTCGATAATTTCCAGGATCGGGGCGATAAGTTCCAGAAATTGGTCAAATTACACAATAGCCAACCGCCACAGAAGTGATTCTTGTTGAGAATAACCCCAAAAATCGCCATTTTCAGCAAAATTAGCAATTGATTTGCATTTTTTTCTTGACCGATTTCAGAAATTCTCCTAATATGACGATGTTATTAATTGGATAATGAACAGAATAGTGGGTCGTCCCGTAAATTAAATGTAAACGCGTTGAAGATGGAAACAGGGACACGCAAAAGAGGATGTAATCTCTTTTGTAAAGAGCAGTTAAGTAGCAAAGACACTTGGGCCGTTATATTGCTGGGAGCTTGAAAAGGGCTCGATTTTGAGGCAGTAATAAGACGCCCGGAAGTGAGTTTGGTGTGGAAATAAGTCTTTTTTGAGGTACAAACAGTGCCGATTTTGAGGAAAAAGTTAACAAATTTAGGGGTAAATTTGAATTTAATGGTAAAAACATCATTGTTGCGCTCATTTTTTACTCAAAATTGTTGATTTTTTGTCAGGGCAAAAAGGATTTTGCATTTCACATTTCTTTACAGCTTTCCTGCTATTTAGACCCCGTATTCTGTCTTCATTGAGTAAGATTATTTTAATCGCAATGGAAAGGTATGAATAATGGATACCGTAATAGCACAAATAGTCCATCCGGGGTTGGCCACAGTTTTTGGCTTTGTTTTGGGCTTATGTCTGGCTTATGTTGTATATCTGCTGGTTAACAAAGCCAAAGCTAACACTTTTGAGCAGGACCTGGAACGTCAGATCGACGGTGCAAAAAAAGAAGCTGAAAACATCATCAAGTCCGCTCAGATCGATGCCGCTGCCGAGAGTATCAAGAAAAGGGAGCAGCTTTCAAATGAGGCCAACAAGACTCGCAACGAACTTCGAGAAGTTGAGATGAGGCTGACCAAGCGGGAGGATACCCTCGACAAACAAGCAGAACTAAACCAGCAGAGAGAAAAGGCACTAAAAGAACAGGAACAGGAAATCGATAGAAGACTCCACAACATCAATGACAAGGAAAAACAGCTTACTACGCTGTTGGCCCAGCAAAAGAATCAACTGCTGAAAATCACCGCGATGAATGTCGATGAGGCTAAGGAATTGCTTTTGAAGCGACTGGAAGATGAGTGCGAACATGAAATGTCTTCTCTGATCCAGCGAAAGGTGGAAGAGGCAAGTGAAACTGTAGACGAAAAAAGCCGTGAAGTTATCAGTACCGCTATTCAGCGTTATGCCGCTGAGCACACCTGCGAGACAGCGGTATCAACGGTTGAGATTCCCAATGACGATATGAAAGGCAGGGTCATCGGCAGAGAAGGGCGGAATATTCGCGCTTTCGAAAAAGCCACCGGCATGGATGTTATCGTAGACGATACCCCAGGCATGATCGTGGTCAGTGGATTCAACCCTGTCAGGCGGGAAGTTGCCAGGCTTTCAATGGAAAAGCTGATTCAGGATGGCAGAATTCATCCTTCACGAATTGAAGAGCTTGTAGCTCAGACGAAAAAAGAGGTTAATCATAAGGTTCTGCAGATCGGAAAAAACGCCGCTGTAGAAACCAATGTCAGAGGCTTGAGCAATCGCATATTGAGTTTGTTAGGAGCCTTGAGTTTTAGAACAAGCTACGGCCAAAACGTTCTGCGCCATAGTGTTGAAGTCGCTTTTCTCTCACAGGTAATGACTGACGAACTTGGCCTCGACGGCTCGATCGCCAGACGCGCCGGCTTGCTTCACGATATCGGAAAGGCGATCGACCATGAAGTCGAAGGTGGCCACCCAGCTATAGGTGCAAATTTCCTCAAGCGTTTCAACGAATCGCCAATAATTTTGAACGCTGTCGAGGGCCATCATGGCGATGTAGTAGCAAATAATCCTTACACGCCTCTTATTGCCGCTGCTGATGCGATCAGTGCATCCAGGCCCGGTGCAAGAAGGGAAACTCTCGAAAGGTATATCAAGCGATTAGAGAAACTCGAAGAGATCGCAAACAGCTTCAAGGGCGTCGAAAATGCCTACGCCATACAGGCCGGCCGTGAGATCAGGGTCATTGTAAACGCCGAACAAGTTGACGATGAGACTGCCACGAAGGTTGCCAGGGAAATCGCCACTAAAGTCGAAGATGAAATGACTTACCCAGGTGAGATACAGATAACACTGCTTAGAGAAGTTCGCTGTATAGAATACGCCAAGTAGCAGGTGAATCGAATAAAACTAATTTTTATATTTGGGCTCAACAGAGCCCGGAGCGTAAGGGCTCGGGTTTTTGCGGTTACAGCAGGAAAAGGGTAAATGCATTTTCTTATCACAGCAGGCGGAACTCGTGAATATATAGATACTGTTCGCTTTATCACAAATGCAAGCAGCGGCAAAATGGGTTATGCTCTTGCACGAGCGGCGAAAGCGGCAGGGCACAAAGTGACACTGATCACCGCTGCCAGCGACCAACCGAAACCAAAAGGCTTAAGCCTTGTTCGTGCCGAGACTACAGCCCAGATGCTCTCGGCGGTTAAAAAGCATTTCAAAAACAGTGACTGTCTGATCATGGCTGCGGCGGTCAGCGATTACAGCGTTGCGAATCGATCAAAAACAAAGATCAAAAAAACCGGTAAAGAGCTAACTATAAAATTGACGCCGACTACTGATATTCTAAAATGGGCGGGCTCTTGCAAAAAGAAGGGGCAGGTGGTTGTCGGGTTTGCGCTGGAAGATAAAGCGGTTCGAGCTAACGCTGAGCGGAAATTAGCTTCGAAGAATCTTGATATGATAATCGCTAACACGCCGGCAGCTATCGGGGCAGATAGTTCCTGTGTACAGGTAAAACATTGCGACGGTAAATGGCTTGAACTACCTCGGGCGACTAAAAATAATATAGCTAAGAAAATAATTAAACTGATAGAGGATACGGCAAAGCAATGACAAAAGTATATTCAATCAACACTTGTAATTTTCGACTTGACGGCGGGGCGGTTTTCGGGGTCGTTCCAAAGACAATATGGCAAAATCTTCATAAACCTGATGAGCGAAACAGGATCGTTCAGGCTTTGAAAGTGATGCTTATTATCGATGGTGACAGAAAGATAATTGTCGATATGGGCCTGGGTAATTGGTGCAGTGAAAAGTTTGTCGATCAGTACGCGATAGAGAATCCGGATTTTGATTTTAATGTGCCGTTAGGCGATTTCGATCTTACCACTGAAGATATAACCGACCTCGTCGTTACGCATCTGCATTTCGACCACGCAGGCGGTTTGATAAGGAAAACCGATTCAGGTATTGCGCCAGCCTTTCCTGATGCCAGGATATGGATTCATAAAGAGCATTGGGCCTGGGCACAAAATCCATCGCCGAAAGACAGCGGGAATTTTCTCGATAATTACATTAAGTTCCTGCAGGACTGGCCGAAACTGAAACTGACCGAAGGGCAAACGCAGATTACCGATAACGTTTCACTGCTGCCCTTATTCGGCCATACGCCGGGAATGCTGACGGTGCTGGCAAAGGCTGAGGGGCAGATACATTTTTTCGCTTCCGATATTTTCCCGACAGCTTCGCATCTGCACATCCCATACATCATGGCTTATGATAACAACCCGGTTTTGACGAGCCAGGAGAAAGTGGAAATTTTAGAAAAGGCCTGTAAAGAGAATTGGCTAATATATTTCCCGCACGACCCGGTTTACGATAAGGGCTACGTAACCAAAGAAAACGGCAAATACACAATTAAAAAATAACAGCTCACTGTTAAAAAAATGGGTGGTGATTGGGCTGCATAACTATATAGAGAAAAACAAAACCTGTTCCTATTACCATCAATATAATTCCAATCAGCAGAAACAAAAATCCTTTTCTTCGATTAAACCTACTTGCAAAGGGATAAAAGGCGATCTGAACCAATTTCGACCATTTTATTGTTACCAAGCTAAGCAGCGACCACCACAGCCCGGTTAATGCAATAATTATAAAAGTCCATATAAAATAATATTTTGTACTGTTGTGAGGAATTCCAACTCCTTTCATCCAATTATCATAAGTCTGGTTCCAATGAACAAGTGATTCCGCAGTGCCAATAAGTGCGCCTGTGTGCCAGAACAGCAAAAGTAGCAATATTGGCGCGTACATTAAAATCAGTGACGGATAAATAAGCCATTTTTGCCCGCCAAGAGTTTCTGTGTTTTTTTCTGCGGTTGTTAGAGTTGCTCTGGAAATAATAAAACTTGCCAAAAATAGAAGAAACGATAAAGGCTGTCTCATTGCAACAATTGGAAATATAAAAATTGCCTCCAAGCCTCTATGATTTAAAGCTAATAAACAGAAGGAAAGTAAAAGCAACCCAAAAGAAATGTATGCCAGCCGCCAGTCTTCGGGGCCGGTACGCAGCCTTAGGACAACCTTTCGCCACCAGGCGATTTCTTCTTCTGGAACCCATTGCGTGGGGTTGCCGAGTTTTTTAAGAACGGCATCAAGCTGGTTGAAAGAAACCGGTTCTGTTTGGCCTTGGAATTCGTTTTCTATATGCTCAATTATGTTTTGTTCGACTTCATCGGCATCGACAGAGGGGCAATCTCTGAGACAAGTTCGAACTTCGCATAGATATTTATCCATATGTTTTTTGGCGTCTTCATTAAAATTAATCATAATTTGTCTTCTCCTTTCAGAGCATCGGTGCCGGCCTTTATATCCTGCCAGTAACTGTTCATTTGGATTAAGATTTTTTCACCTTTGCCGGTTAATTCGTAATATTTTCTGGGCGGGCCTTCGGTTGATTCGGCTATCGAAGTGCGGACAAGCCCCTCCCGCTTTAGACGGCTGAGGATCGGATAAATTGTTCCCTCGCTTATTACCAGCCCTTTGATGTCACGTAATTTTCGCACGATGTCGTAGCCATAGAGGCTGGTACCTCGAATAGCGTTTAGAATACACAACTCAAGCATGCCCTTGCGAAGCTGTGTTGACCAATTGTCGAAAAAACGATTATCCATAAAACGCAGTATATAGCATTACAAGGTACCTGTCAATACCATATATCGGATTTTTTGTAAATTTTCTTAAATTTTTTTGTTTTATTTTATGTGTTTCGCATAACTTCTTTTTTCGCATTGAGTTAAATCTTCTTGAATTTGGGGGAAAATCTGCGATATTGGTAACATTCAGGCCTAACCGGGCTGAATTTTTAGCAGATGGACCACTAAATAGAGGACCAGGTTATGGAAGTTGCGATGATAGATGATAACATTGTGCCGATCGGAGAGGCTGTTGTATCGGCTAATGATCGCGGGCTGTATTTTGGGGATGGGGTTTATGAAGTGGTTCTCTTGTGTAATGGCGAACTTTATCAGTTCGATAAGCACATGGATCGTCTGGTTGATAGTCTGCGAAAGATAGGTCTGCTTGATAGTGTCGACCTTGATGTTATTGGCGAAAGGATCGATAGGGCGGTATCACATTCCAAACTTGAAAACGCGGCTGTCTATTTTCATATCACTCGCGGGTCGGCGGCTCGCTCGCACGATTACGATGAAAATATCCAGCCTGGATTCCTGCTTACCATACGAGAAAAGACGCTCGAATTTCCAAGAGAGGTTACCGCGATTACCTGCCCCGACCTGCGATGGAAACGCTGCGATATAAAGTCACTCAATCTACTGCCTAACATAATGGCTAAACACGCAGCTACAAAGGCCGGCGCTTATGGCGCGATCCTCGTCGATGACAAAGGCCTTATCACCGAAGCATCCAGCGCATCGGTACTGCTGATAAAGAACAAGACTCTCCAGACGCCGCCATTGACAGCGAATATCTTACCTTCGATCACTCGGGCGATGCTGCTGGATCGTGCTGAACAGGCAGGACTCGAACGTATAGAAGAATCTTTTACTCTCCAGCAGGCTATCGATGCTGATGAACTGATCCTTGCTTCTACAACTAACCCGGTATTGGCGGTGACTCATTTGGATAGCACACAAATAGGCACAGGTGGTATCGGCGAATATACCAAACAGCTCGCAGGACAGTTGAAAAAGGAGATGTCTGTTTAGCTAAGCAGGTAAATCGACTTTTTTCATTAGCGGTGTCATACAGTTGTCACTCTCATTTACAAAAACATACCCAGTAGTGCTCTGTGATTGTATTTTGTCCTGTACCAAAAGATGTGACCGGGTAAAAAACTTTATATGGGGGGGGGTAAAACCCGGTCAAAGATGCTTTTTTATTATGCGGGGTTACTCGAAGGTTTTTCTGTACAGTCTGGTTTGTATCGCGTTTTGCCATGGCGTCCAGTTGGAGTCTTCCGGACCGTTATCTATCGCCTTTGTCACCTGAGATATCTTAGCGTCGAGGTCGTCGATGTAATTGACCATGAAGGCTTCCGCTGTTGCCGGCAGTTTCGGTGAGCCGAATTCGTATTGGCCGTGATGCGAGAGAATGATATGGCCGAGTACGTCGATGATGGTTTTATCAATTTTATTTCCCTTAGCCGTCAGGGCGTCTGCTTTTTGGTTTATCATCAGAAAAGTTTTGCTGATATGGCCTATCAACTGCCCCGAATCGGTATAGGCGAGTGACATTTCATACGAAAGCTCTTCGGTTTTGCCCATATCGTGCAGGAATATCCCTGCCAGTACCAGATCGGCATTGACGTCGCCGTATAGCGGCAGGATCGAGATCGCTACCTTTAGCATATTGTGTGTATGTTCGAGCAGGCCGCCGAGATAGTTATGATGCATCTTTACGGCGGCAGGTGCCTTGCAAAAGTTTTCCATCAGTTCGGTATCAGCGATGAATACATCGACCAAAGCTTTTAGAGTTGGGTTAGCGATCTTAGCGACGATAGCTTTGACTTCTTTGAACATTTGGTCCACGTTTTTTTCGGTCCTTGCCATGAAGTCGCTAAGTTCTATTTTGCCTGCATCGATTGGGGTGACCCTGTTTATGATTATCTGCAGATTGTTCTGGTAGAGTTCGCTTTTGCCGTTTATATGTACAAAACCTGGCTTGGGCAGCGAGTTATAAACCGCTTCACTCGCCTGCCACATCCTGCCGTTGGCCTGGCCGGTACGGTCGGAAAGAAACATCGCGATATACAGATCGCCGCGGGTGGTACTGCGAAGGATCGGATCGCTGACCATGTAAATATCATCGATAGTCTGCCCAGCTTCGATCTCGCTGATAAATTTATGCGCCATAGCTGACTCCGTTAATCTAAGAAAAAAAGTAAATTGACTAAGTTGCCACAATCATATTACCTGATCGCCCATTATGCAAGAAATGATTTTAGCCAAAAACAAAAGGCCTGCCAAAAGACAGGCCTTGAAAAACTTATTGGATTTTTCCGTTTACTTTTCCTGCAACTCTTCGACTACATCGATCTCGACTGGCTCATCTACTTTATTTTTGGTCTGTTGGTTGGCTTTTGCTATTAAGTCGACAAGTTCGATGATGTCGGCGTCGCCGGATTTTTCGCCGGCGAGTTGTTGGGCGCGGGCAAGGGTGTCGGTTAGTTTAGCGCCTTTGGCCCAGTAGCTTTTGCGCAGGATCTCGGCGAATTCTGCAACAGTAGCGGCTAATCTGAAATTGGCCCCCGAACTATCGAAGTCGGCGTTGAAATCTTTGACTGCGATCGAGCTTTTGAATTCGGTTACCGCAAAGCTGTCCGGATCCTTGTACCGTACATAGGTTGTCGCGACGGTGCCTTTCTTTTCGGGCCAGAGTTTCAATTCGTAAAGAGCGGTCGTTGCGTGTCCTGCCCCCATCTCGCCGCCGTCATATTTGTCATCACGGAACTTATCGTCGGGGACATCGCGGTTCTCATAGCCTATCAGCCGATAGCTGCGAACGACCTTGGGATTAAAATCGACCTGCACCTTAACGTCCCTGGCGATGACCTGTAACGAGCCGGTAAGGTTTTCCTCGAACAGCCGTTTAGCCTGAGCGATCGTGTCGATGTAGGCGTAGTAGCCGTTGCCTTTATCGCCCAATTGTTCCATCAGTACATCGTTATAATTACCCATCCCAAAACCTAAGGCTGAAAGCGTAACGCCTTTGTCAGCCTTGGACTTGATAATTTCGAGGATAGCCTCGGCGCCGGTCTGACCAACATTAGCCACGCCGTCGGAACACAGTATCACCCGGTTGATACAGCCTTTTTTGAATGCCTTTTCCGCCATCTCGTAACCCAGGCGGATTCCCTCTTCAGCGAATGTCGAGCCTCCGGCGCCGAGTGAATCGATAGCGATCAGTATTTCGTTCTTTTGGTCTAAGCTTTTGTGCTTGGTTATTATTCTGCCTCTGCTGCCGTAAACTGCTATGGCGATCTGGTCGTCTTTTTTCAAATTATCGACGAGCATTCGCAGCGACTTTTTGACCAGGCCCAGGCGATTCTCACGGTTCATCGAGCCGGAAACATCAATCACAAATGTCAGTATCGCCGGCTTACGATTTTCGTCACTGATCTGTTTGCCTTTTAGGCCGAGCCTTAACAGATAAGTATTCTTGCGTCCGGTGCCGAACGTCCAGGGAGAACCTTCGGCGTAAACGGCGAAATCATCTTCCTGCGGTGCGGCGTAATCGTATTTGAAATAATTTACAAATTCTTCGACGCGAACAGCCTTTTCCGGCGGCAGATGCCCGTCGTGCAGATAGCCGCGAACTACCGTATAGCTGCCGGTATCGACATCGGTGGCAAATGTCGAGAGATGATCGTCTTCGGTATCGACGAAAGGATTGACCCCGTAATTCTTAAAGAACATCGCATCGACATCCTCACCATTAGGAGGCACCATCCCGCCATGTGCCATAGGATAACTACCGCCAGGTTCTGCTGGTGTTGCAGGCGGCATAATACACGAGACTCTACTCCCGGACACTCCTAGTGTGGCTCTTTTGGCTGATTCCGAACCTACTGCCATCAATTGTTTACCAAGACGAATATCTGTTGCGCGTTCCTTTTTCCTGGCGTAAGCAAGGGTATCGTTCAACGCCTGCACCGGCGAATTATTTTTCATATCCATTGCAACAATCTTGTTCATAGGCTGTGCAACAGGTGGCGGGGTAGTTTTGGGTTTTGCAACTGCGACAGCCGAACCGTCGGCATCGATCTCGGTATATTCTAATTTTGCGGGTTGATCGATCCTTGCGTCTCTTTTAGCTATTTTTTTGGTTGGAATTTGTTTTTTGCCTGTCGGCGCAGGGCCTGGTACTGTCTGGTTTAAATTGGGGATTAGTAAGCCCGCTCCGACTGCGCAGACGAGCATAATTACCGCTGCCCATGATAGGGTCCTTTTCCAGTTAAGTTTCATTATTCTATCCTTTCGGTCCCGCTTTTGGTCTGTCGGCTGGTTCAGTTGGTTCAAAGCGTCTTCGATCACCGAATCACTGAATGCTTTGGCTGGTTTATCCGAATCGCCGGTTAGTTTGACTAATCGCGAGATATTTTTTTCAAAATTATTTTCGTTAGTTTTCATTTTCATGCACCTCATTATTCTGAGCCGCCTGGCGTTTTAGTTTTTTGGCAAGTGACTTCCTCGCCCGATACAATAAGCTGTGCACAGCCTTTTCCGTAATGCCGATCTGTTTGGCGATCTGTCTTGCCGAGAGCTCCTGGATATATTTCAACTTCAGTGCCGTTCGTTCTTTAGTTTCCAATTCGCTCATCGCGGCCCGAACCATCACAGCGGTTTCTTCGCGTTCGAGCAATTCGTCCGGCAATAGCTCGGTGTCGATAACTTCAAGATAGCTGCTCATATCGCCGTTGACGCTGGGCCTGCTCGCTCGATTTCTAAATTCAAGGCGGATGTTATTTCTTGCGATCCCGAACACCCACTGCTGCGGGCTGCCTTTGGCGCTGTCGAAACTGGTCCTGCCTTTGACAGCATCAAAGATCGTTTTCTGCACAAGCTCCTCGGCGAGCGACGGATTAGCCAATTTTTTTAGGAACATCGCGTAAAGTTTCGGGATCTCACTTGCGATAAACTCCCGCCACGCATCCGCATTGCCGGCTGCCAATCGAGCCCCGCTATCATGTTTACTTTTTTCTGTCACGAACATTTCCTTTTCTGGTACCAGTTTCTATAACTATTATGCGCACAAACGACAAATTACCCACACTTTTTTCTGGCTTTTTTCCCCGTCCCATAATACGATACTCGGCAAACTACACAATCCATAATATGAGAGACGAATATGAAATATAGTAAAATGTTGATACCTACGGTTAAAGAAGTTCCCGCAGATGCCGAGATACCCAGCCATCGCTTGATGATCCGGGCGGGACTGATGAGGAAACTGGCCAGCGGGACCTATACCTATCTGCCTTTAGGGTTTCGGAGCTTACAGAAAGTGATCGCTATCGTTCGAGATGAGATGAATAAGGCGGGCGCACAGGAGATCTTAATGCCTGCGGTTCAGCCGATCGAACTCTGGCAGCAGACCGGGCGCGACGTCGATTACGGCGAAACAATGGCAAAGTTCGAGGACAGGCACGGGCGTTTGAACGTGCTTGCGCCGACGGCGGAAGAAGTCGTAACAAACGTCGCGGCTAACGAAATAAAATCGTATAAGCAGTTGCCGTTCAATATTTACCAGATCAGCTTTAAGTTCCGCGATGAGTTTCGCCCGCGCTTTGGCGTACTGCGGAGCCGAGAATTTATTATGAAGGATTCGTACAGCTTTCACGCCGACGACGAAAGCCTCGATGAGACTTACAGACTGATGTACGATACCTATTGCAGGATATTCAAACGCTGCGGACTCGAATACGTTATCGTCCAAGCTGAGTCCGGCGAAATGGGTGGCTCGGGGTCGGATCAGTTTACTATCCCGTGTGAAAACGGCGAAGATGTGATCGTCTATACCGAGGACGGCTCATACGCAGCCAATATAGAAAAGGCCGCCGTCGATCCGTTAGACAAACAAACAGCTATCGAAAACCCGCCGCAACCCGAAGAAGTGCACACGCCAAAGGTCGGTACGATCGAAGCGGTGTGCGCGTTTCTAAAAACCAGGCATGAGGATATGATCAAGACTTTAATCTACTCGACGGATGAGCAAACAGTAGTCGTCCTTATTCGCGGCGATCATGATGCTAATCCGGAAAAGATAACCCAGGCTCTTGGCGGGATAGCGAACGATCTGGCTGACGAGGCTACTATTGCCGAACTGACATGTGCCGCGGTTGGTTTTGCAGGGCCTATCGGATTGTTTGAAAAAGTTGACCGTGTTTTGATCGACCACGCTGTCGCGGCGATGGCCTCAGGCGTTGCCGGCGCTAACAAAACCGATTATCATATTAAAAACGTCGTGCCGGGCAGAGATTTCCCTCTTGATGGTGACAACGTTCAGATAACCGATATCCGCGATGCTGTTGACGGTGATACTTATGATGGTAAGAAACTCCTGTTCAAACGCGGCATCGAAGTTGGACAGGTATTCAAACTCGGCAGAAAATACACGACTAAACTCGGCGCCAAGTTCCTCGACGAGAACGGCAAAGAGCAAATATGCACCATGGGCTGTTACGGTATCGGTATCAACAGGATCGTCGCTTCGGCTATCGAAGCGGGCTACGACGAAAACGGGATCATCTGGCCTGTCAGTATCGCACCTTTTGAGGTGATCATTACGCCGTTGGGTAAGGACGATGAGATCAAAACGGTCTCGGAAAAAATACATGATGAACTTGAAGCGGCTGGTGTGGAAGTTTTGCTCGACGACCGCAACGCCAGAGGCGGAGTAAAATTCAAAGACGCTGACCTGATCGGGATACCGCTAAGGATAACCATAGGCAAAAGATCGATCGCTGAAAGAAAAGTGGAAATAAAACTGCGCTCTGAAGCCGACAGTTCACAGGTCCCGATAGAATCCGCTGTCGAAAAAACCGTCGAACTTATCAACGCACTCAAAGAAAAACTAAAACCATAAAAGATAGAATACGAGATACGAATCATGTGGGAACTAAGAACGCCGGATAGGGTTAAGTTGATTATCGGCATTTTGGCTGCTGACGCTGATTGTCTCGAAACTGCGAGGCAAACTGTTATAGAGCGGTTCGGCGAGGCGGATATTGTCAGCGAACCCTGGCAGTTCGATCAGACTACATATTACAAGGACCAGACCGGCGAGAATATTCTGCGGCAGTTCGTCAGTATCAAACGAACCATCTCGCCGGGGCGACTTGCCAAGCTCAAGCTCAAGGCTAACAGGATCGAAAAGGAACTGGCGGAAAAGCTAAATCTCGACCTGCCTCGGCCGGTAAATCTCGATCCTGGTATAATTGAGGCGTCGAAACTGATTTTGGCGTCAACAAAAAACTTTTCGCACCGTATATACATCGGCAAAAAAATATACGCTGAAGTGACGTTAATGTACGATAACCGAGTATGGCGAACTTTCGACTACACGTACCCGGATTATCGTCAGCAGCATTACTTTGATTTTTTCAGTGAAGTCAGAACTAAATTACTGGAGCAGTTACGATCGAACCGCTAACAAAATTAGCAATAGTACTGGGTGTTTCCTCCTTTGGCGCTTCTGCGGTATTAACAGCCGTTGTTGCCAGGCTTACGCGCAAGACAGGTTTTGTATCGAATCCATCGGCTGATCGTCACAATCGCGGCGTGGTCCCCTTGGGTGGCGGCATCGCGATCTTTGCGACGATCGCCTTTACTCTGCTGTCAGCTATTGTTGCCGTAAAACTTTTTGCAGAACCAGGCCATCTCGACTGGCTGGGACAGGCGGTTACAGTTCACTTCGCCGGTTTCCTTACCAAAACAAACAAACTGCTTATCATACTTGCATGCCTGACGACGCTTTTCATACTCGGGCTCTGGGATGACAAAAAACATCTACCACCATCCTTTAAACTCGTTGTCCAGTTTGCCGTCGCGATCATAGCCGCGAGTTTTGCCGATGTAAGAGTTGAGTTCTTTATACAAAACAAAATTGTCACTACCATACTCTCAGCCTTTTGGATCGTTCTGATAATCAACGCGTTCAACTTCCTCGATAACATGGACGGTTTAAGTTCCGGCATTGCTGTGATCGCAAGTTCCATCCTGCTGACGGCGGCGGTGTTGCATGGTCAGGTGTTCATCTCAGCGTTGACTATACTTTTGATAGGCACGCTCGCGGGCTTCCTGGTCTTTAACTTTCCGCCCGCCAAAATCTTCATGGGTGACGCAGGTTCATTGGTCATCGGTTTTTTCATAGCGATGCTGACAATGCAAACAACATATTATCAGCAGAGCGGCAACAACAACTGGTATCCTGTGCTTATGCCGCTGATAGTTATGGCCGTGCCTTTATATGATTTCGCCAGCGTAACCATCCTGCGGATAAGTCAGGGCAAAAGTCCCTTCGTCGGCGACACTCAGCATTTCTCGCACCGGTTAAAAAGACGAGGACTAAGTGACACCCGGACCGTGCTGACCCTTTACCTGGCCACGCTATGTACGGGCCTGGGCGCGATCTTTCTATACCAGGTCGACCTTGCCGGCGCAGTCTTGATATCTATCCAGACGTTTATGATATTAGCGATTATCGCTATTTTGGAAACTACTGCCAAAAACAAAAATGCCGACTGACCGGACCAATTTGATAAAATCCACACCCCTTATCCTGTTCGAGAGGATACTGCTGGTGCTCTGTCTTGCGGTAATCTTCATTCGCACATTTTTTACAGAAAGCCCAAACGTTCAGGCATCCGATCTCCCGCTAGCGCTCGGTGACAATACTTTGACACTTGCCATCTCGGCGCTTTTGATATTCAGTTTTATTTCATGGCTTGTCCTGGCGGTTTTCAGCTCGGGCTTCTCGTACCGCTTTACAGGCATCGAATTACCCCTGGTAATTTTTATAGTCGCCTCTGCGATCGGTATATCCATCGCCTCGAACGTCAGGGTCGCAATCAATGAGACGGTGACAATTATCGCGCCGATCTTCATGGCAATACTGCTGATACAACTGCTAAACACAAGGACAAAAATAAAAACCTGTCTCTACATCATCGCCTCACTTGGAATAATCTCAGCTATCTACTGCGCCGCACAGGTGCTCTTGCTAAACGATGTACTCATTCAAAAATACCAAACGGACCCAAACAGTATTCTCGAACAATTTGCGATAAGAGCAGGTTCATTCCAGCAGATGCTCTTCGAGCACAGCCTGGCGTCAAGAGACGTTCGCGGCTTCTTCGTTACCGGCAACTCAGCGGGTTCTTTCGCGATACTGACATCGTTCGCTGCCTTTGCCCTGTTCATCCAGAACCGAAAGAACCCAAGATCAAGATTGCGAACAAAATCACTGATACCAGCTATGATCGTACTCGTAAATATTCTCGGCCTTATACTCACCCACAGCAAAGGCGCCGCCGCCGCGTTTACACTGACTGCGGGAATGTGTGGCCTTTACTATTACTTTGGCTATTGGATAAGAGACCACAAAAAAACTGTCTTGATCGCCGTCTTGTTATTGTTCGTCATCGTTGTTACCGGCATTATCGCTTACGGTACTACTCACGACAGGCTACCGGGCGGCAATTCCACGCTGGTCAGGTGGCAGTACTGGAACAGTTCTGCTAAAATGTACGCTGACAATTATCTCACCGGCATAGGGCCCGGCAACTTCGGTTACTACTATTCTCATTACAAGAACCCCGCGGCTCTGGAGACCGTAGCTGACCCGCATAATTTCCTGCTGGGGATAATCACCCAGTTCGGGCCTTTAGGGCTTGTGGCATTTCTCGCCGCTGTGTTTATACCACTTCTAAGGATATACTTTACCCGGTCAAGTCAAACCGACCCGCTCAACTCAACCAAGGCGATACTGTCGCTGTCGCTGTTAGGTTTTTTGCTTCATAACTGTGTTGACTTCGCCATCTTCGAGCCTGCGATCACAACCGTTTTCTGGACTCTGCTCGCCGTCATAATTGCTGCCGATCTCCAGATAAACCCGCGGGCTCAGGTAATCAAAACACCGTCAGTCCTTTTAAAAACCTCTACCGTTATTGGTGCCGTTGCGGCTGTCTGGTTGTATGTCACGTTCATTACCCCGGCACTCAAAGCAGGCGAAAAAATAGGCCAGACAATAACCCAGCCTTTATTTACCAATACCATTTTGGAACAGGCCTCTGCGATCGATCCGCTGGATCCGATACCGTTTAATCTCAACGGCAGGAACTATCTGCAACAATACCACAGTTCGATCGATGGCGATGCGGCTTTGCTCGAAAAGGCCGCTGAGAATTTCCTGGCCGCTATCGAACGAAACAACGCGGATTTTAAGAATTACGAAAAACTAAGCCAAACTTATCAATTGCTTTGCCAAAACGAAAAAGCCTATGAATATGCCGCAAAAGCTGTCAAGCGATACCCGGGTTCTGCCAGATTGAGGATAGAACTGGCTCAATTAGCCGAAAGTTTAGGCAAAAATGACGTTGCGATACAGCAATATAAAAAAGCCGTACAGATAGAGGAAGCATACCGAGAGCAATTCAAAATAATGTATCCCGGCAAAAAAATATTCAGCAGGATAGGCGAACAAAAGTACCAAAAAGCAAAAATCGCGAGCGGCCATTAGCGTACAGCCGGTTAGTCTGGGGTTATCCTTGCTTTTACACTGTGCAGGTCGAAGCCTGGCATACCGCCTTTGTCTGTTAAGCTAATGATACGAATCGCCGACGCTTTGAAGGGCAGCGAGATATTATCGATGTCAATGCCGTATTGACAGGGACCTGAAACGTTGGTTCCCTTAGCTTTGAGTATACCCAGTGAGTATTGATTCTCGGCACCGTCGGTAAGCAGTATTTCAGCTTTTTCGCTGCAGGAGCCTATTTCAGATATAATTATATCGTCTCCGTACCCGTCAGTTATAGTACCGGGAAATTTGAGTTCGACCCAACTGTTGTGGACCAAAGTAACCGCGTATAATCCGGATTTGCCAAGACCTGTTACCCACTGATCGGGGTTAACGGAGTGCGGATAATCGCCACTGGCGTCCATTCCTTCCCAGCCCTCGCTGTCGGCATTGTAGAGCGCAATAAATGACGACGGATACTGGAACCTTTTTTGTACCTTTCTTGCGATGAAACCAGCCTTGTCGGCATTGTGCCATTTTGATGCGTCCGTGATCTTTATATTGGGCACAGCAATGACTGCGATGGCAGCGGCTGTGATAAGGCTTAAGCCGAGTTTTGTTGTTAATGCTCCGATGATCGTGGCAGCCGGACCCACTTTGGCGGCTGTTGAGCTTACTGTTATGCTTGAGGCGGTCGCTTTTTCCGGGCTGGTAACCTGGGCGAATAAACCCAGAGCGATCAGGAATAATCCCTTACTGAACCCGCGATGAGCCAGGCGTTTTTTCAGCGATTGTTTTGCCCGGTAGAACAGTACGCGACTCTGAAGTTCACTGGAATCTGTCATTGTGGCGATCTGGGCGTAAGATAGCTGCTCGAAGCATCGCAGGATCAGGATATTTCTGTAAGCCAGTTTCAACTGTTTCATCGCCTCGAAAACCGCGCCGGCCAGCTCCTTTTGCAAAGCCTTTGCCGGCCCGTCATTATCGTTTTTAAGCCCGGGAAATGATGTTTTTTGCTTGTTGATAAGGGCTTGTTTTATGGATTTTTCGCGATGCTGAGTTCGGTAATGGTGCTGGGTCTTTCCCATCGCGGTCCTGAACAGCCACGCCCAGAAGGCGTTAGGGTGCTCTATTTGCAGTTTTTTTATCGATTTGACCATTTCAAGTAAAGTCTCCTGCGTAAGGTCTTGAGCTAACTCTTTGTCCATAGTAAGCCGGTAGATGTACGCTAACACCTTATTCTCTGCCAGCTTTGCCAACTCGGTCATGGACTCATCGCTGCCAAGTTGAGCCTGGATAATCAAATTTTTTAAGTTATTATTTTCCATCACACGATCAAAAACTTCGGTCTTGGTTCTGAATATATAATCCCAGATTTTGCGATTTGTTACAGTTTTTTTGCAAAAAAAAATGAAAAAAATCAAACTTTGCTTGAAAAGTGTGAAATTTTGCGGTTTTTTAGGTTTTTTTCGCAAAAAACATTGACAATTACGCACGATACACTACTAATAGAGTAGGAATACCGAGAGCTTTATTATGAGATTATCTACGCGAACAAGATACGGGATTCGGGCGGTCCTGGAATTGGCCCGGAATTATGGTAACGGCCCTTTGCAGATTAAGACTATAGCGGCCAGGCAGAAACTCTCGCCTAAGTATCTCGAGCAGTTAATGGCGACCCTGAAATCAGCCGGTATCGTCAGAAGTATTCGAGGCTCTAAGGGCGGCTATATTCTTGCCAGGCCCCCTGAAGAGATCAAGGTTAGCCAGTGCTTCGATTGTTTAGAAGGGCGTGTGATTACAATCGAGTGTGTTACGGACAACAATTACTGTTCGCGTATGGACGGTTGCGTTGCCCGCGGGCTTTGGACTCAGGTTCAAAATGCCGTTATGAACGTTCTCGAATCGATGACGCTCAAGGATCTTGTGGACAAAGCAAAGAAAGGCAAGGCATTGAATTATAGCATTTAGTTATCAGATGAGATTTTATGATGGGTAATAATTTGTCCAATGATAAGATAGAGCGGGTAGTTCGAGAAATTGCTGATACTTACAAGGGCGATTCCGGTATCAATTTTATTGACGTCTCCAATCTCCCTGTTCGCGATAAGATACTTGAAATTCTCGAATTGTTTTTTGAGATACTTTTTCCGGGCTATACCGGCAAAAAAGCGATCACCAAATCAAATATCAATTTTATCGTTGGCGATATTCTTTCCCAGGTTGTAAAGGGGCTTTGCGAACAGGTAGAAAGGGCTTACGAACACGCGTGCAGGATAAAAAAATGTGACCAGTGTGACTGTAAGTCAAAGGCCGAAGAGTCTGTTGAGCATCTGCTAAAACAACTGCCCACGATCAGGCAAATGCTGAAAACGGATGTTGGCGCCGCTTTTGATGGAGACCCGGCCGCAAAGTCCTATGAAGAAATAGTTATAAGCTATCCGTGTATAATGGCGATCACAACGTACCGGATCGCGCATGAACTGTATCTAAAAGAAGTGCCCTTGATACCGAGAATAATGAGTGAATGCGCTCATTCGGTAACAGGGATCGATATTCATCCCGGGGCAAAGATAGGCAGGAGGTTCTTTATCGATCACGGAACCGGTGTTGTGATCGGCGAAACCTCTGTCATAGGCGACAACGTAAAGATATATCAGGGTACAACGCTCGGCGCAATGAGCTTTCCGAAAGATGAACGAGGCAGGATAATCAAAGGCGGTAAAAGACATCCAACTATAGAGAACAACGTAACTATTTATGCCGAAGCTACGATACTTGGCGATATTACTATCGGGGCAGGCAGTATAATCGGCGGTAACGTCTGGGTCAAGCAGTCGGTGCCCGCTGGTGTTACCGTCAGTACCCCAAATGCGGAATTGGTTTTCAGGAAAAACGATAAATGAGTAAGCAGTTGATACAAAAAATAGAACAACTCAGGAAGCGGCGTAACGCGGTTATTTTGGCGCATAATTATCAGCCCGGCGAGATACAGGATTTGGCCGACTTTTGCGGAGACTCGCTGGGCTTGAGTATAAAGGCCGCGGAAACCGAAGCTGATGTAATAGTTTTTTGCGGTGTGATCTTTATGGCAGAGACCGCGGCTATTTTGTCACCGAAAAAAACCGTACTGATGCCAGATAAACAGGCAGGCTGTCCAATGGCCGATATGATAACCGCGGAACAGTTGAGCGAATTGAAGGCTAAGCATCCAGACGCTTTGGTGGTTTGTTATGTCAATAGTTCCGCTGACGTTAAGGCCCAAAGTGACTACTGCTGTACCAGTGCCAATGCGATAGAAGTTGTAGAGTCTTTGCCGGCAGACAAAAATATCATCTTTGTACCGGACAAGTATCTCGGTCAGTTTGCTGCCAAAAAAACCGGACGGGATCTTATTTTCTGGCCCGGCTATTGTCCGACTCATGTTTACATAACCGATGACGATATACTAAAAGCAAAAGAACAATACCCGGAAGCCGTCGTGATGTGCCATCCGGAATGTACCGAACCGGTCAAAGAACTTTCTGACCAGATATTGAGTACCGGACAAATGCTCAAATTTGCGTCTCAAAATAAGCAGGGACAATTTATAGTGGCTACTGAAAAGGGTATCATTCACACTTTAAAGAAACAAAACCCAAACGCTGAATTTATACCGGCCACCGAAAGAGCCATTTGTCCCAATATGAAAAAGATAACACTGGAAAAAGTTCTCTTCTCGCTTGAGGATATGCAGCACGAAATAAGCGTCCCGGAGGAAATAAGCGAAAAAGCTAAAGAGGCACTTGATAGAATGGTGGCGATTCTGCCTTCGAGGTAGCAATGACAAACAGTAAAGAAAATTCGGTCGGGCTTGTTCGTACCCAAAAGCTGCGCGTGGTTACGGCGGATGAGCCTCTAAGGCTGCAGTGCGGAAAGAGTCTTGCGCCTATAGACGTCGCCTATGAGACATACGGTACGCTTAACGAGGCGGGTGACAATGTCATATTGATCTGTCACGCTCTTAGCGGCAGTGCTCACGTGGCCGGATATAACAGCGAAGAGGATAAAAAACCCGGCTGGTGGGATATTATGGTTGGCCCTGGTAAAGGTATCGATACCGATAAATATTTTGTTGTCTGCTCGAATTTTCTCGGCGGATGCAGCGGGACTACCGGGCCTTGTTCGGTCAATCCTGCCACGGGAAAACGCTATGGACTGGACTTTCCGATCATAACCATCTCAGACATGGTCAGGCTTCAGAAGCTGCTGCTCGATAAGTTGGGTGTAAAACAGGTTCTGGCAGCTATAGGCGGTTCGGTCGGAGGAATGCAGGTACTGCAGTGGGCGATCGAATACCCCGATTTTGTCAAGGCAGCCATTCCCATTGCGACAACAAGTCACCTCGGTGCTCAGTCGATAGCTTTTGACGCGGTCGGACGCAGCGCGATACTGGGTGACCCAAATTTTTGCGATGGTAACTATAATGATGATAAAGGCCCTGGAAGGGGGCTTGGTATCGCAAGGATGATCGGCCATATCACGTATCTTTCCGAAGAAGGAATGCGTGAGAAATTTGGTCGTCAACTGCGTAACTCCGAGCGGTACAGTTATGAATTCAACCCTGAGTTTTCTGTTGAAACATATCTTAACTATCAAGGCCAAAGCTTTGTCGAAAGGTTCGACGCCAACAGTTATCTATACATAACCAAGGCCGCCGATTATTTCGATCTTAACAAGGACTATGGCTCTCTCAACAAGGCTTTTGCCAATGTACAGAGCAGGTTCCTCGTAATAAGTTTCGCCAGCGACTGGCTTTTCACGCCGGCCCAATCAAAAGCTGTTGTTGGCGCATTGGTCGCGAATGGCAAAGATATAAGCTATTGTGATGTCGACTCACCTTACGGCCATGACGCTTTTTTACTGGAACCGAAAACACTCGGCTCTTTAATTTCAGGCTTTCTCGATGCCACATACGCAGGAGATAAAGGCCAGCCGATCGATCCGTCCGGTTCCCCTGTCCGGAACCAACCAAAAAATACCAGGTCAGTTACACATACCCGTATCGATTATGAAGTGATAGAATCATTGATAGCCCCTGACAGCACCGTTCTTGATATTGGCTGCGGTGACGGTGAATTGCTTGCGAAACTCACCGCTGACAAGAATATAAAAGGTGAAGGTATCGAGCTGGAAGAGGATCTTATTTTAGCCGGCGTCAATCGAGGTACTTCGATTATCCAGCACAACGTCGAGCAGGGCCTGAGTAATTATGCTGACAAAAGTTATGACTACGTAATACTATCACAGACTGTCCAGACGGTTAAAGATACTAAGAAGGTTTTGCAGGAATTGCTGAGGGTTGGCAGAAAAGTAATTGTAAGCTTTCCAAATTTCGCGCATTGGAAATGTCGAGCGCAGTTGTTTTTTACAGGTGTCGCCCCGGTAACAAAGCAGTTGCCGTTCAGGTGGTACAATTCCCCGAACATACATTGCCTGTCAATGAAGGATTTCGACAGATTCTGCGAAAAATTGGGCGCGCGGATAGAAAACAGGATTCCGCTGGTAAAAACTCGATCCAGACCTATAAGATTTGCCCCTAATCTTTTCGCCGAACAGGTAATTTATTTAACGAGCAAGGAGTAGAAATGGAAAACGATTATCATTTGGACACGTTGGCGTTACATGCGGGCCAGCAGGTAGACAGCGATACATTGAGCCGAGCGGTGCCTATCTATCAGACCAGCAGTTATTGTTTTAAGGACACCGATCATGCCGGCAATTTATTTGCGTTAAAGGAATTCGGAAATATTTACACCAGGCTGATGAATCCGACGACGGATGTTTTAGAAAAACGCCTGGCAGCGATGGAAGGCGCAGTTGCCGGCCTGGGCTTTAGTTCCGGAATGGCGGCTATAACAACCGGTATCCTGAATATATGCAGGGCGGGTCAGCATATCGTTTCATCTAATTCACTTTATGGAGGGACCGTTACCCTGTTCAGCCAGACGTTTCCGAAGCTCGGTATTGAGGTTACATTTGTTGACCCAAAGGATCCGCAGAATTTCGCTGACGCGATCAAGGACAATACACGTCTGATCTACATCGAGTCTATAGGTAATCCGAAAAATGATATTCTGCAATACGAAGATATCGTCAAGATCGCTCACGATAACGCAATGCCGGTAATGTGCGACAATACCGTTACCAGCCCCATACTGTTTCGCCCGATCGAGTATGGTATTGATATTGTAGTTCACAGTTGCACCAAGTTCATCGGCGGTCACGGCACGAGTATCGGCGGCGCCCTTATCGATTCCGGCAAGTTCAACTGGGACAACGGGCGATACCCCGAACTCACCGAGCCTGATCCGAGTTATCACGGCGTGCAGTACGTAGAAAGCTTTGGCGGGCTGGCTTATATAATCAAGGCAAGGACACAGTTCCTGCGGGACATGGGCGCATGTATGTCACCATTTAACGCGTTTCTGTTCCTGCAGGGCCTGGAGACACTGCATCTGCGTATGCCAAGACATTGCGAAAACGCTTTAAAGCTGGCACAATGGCTCGAAAAACAAGATTCGGTTACCTGGGTCAATTACCCAGGCCTGAAATCGCATCCGGACTACAAGCTGGCAAAGAAGTACCTGCCGAAAGGTCAAGGTGCTATTTTAGGTTTTGGCGTTAAAGGCGGCAAAAAGGCTGGTATCAGGTTTATCAACGCTGTTAAACTGGCAAGTCATCTGGCCAATATCGGAGACAGCAAAACATTAGTGATCCACCCATCGAGTACAACCCATCAACAGCTAAGCGACAAAGAACAACTTGCAGCCGGAGTCACACCAGATTATATTAGAGTCTCAACAGGAACCGAATACATCGATGACATAATCGCCGACTTCGACCAGGCCCTGAAATAAGAAAACTAAAAACTATTACTATGTGGGATTACACAGATAAAGTTAAGGACCATTTTTTCAATCCCCGTAATGTCGGCGAGATTGAAAATCCCGATGGTATCGGTGAGGTCGGTTCGCTCGCCTGCGGTGACGCCTTGAAACTGACCTTTAAGCTCGATGAAAATGGCAGGATCGCTGACGCCAAATTCAAAACGTTCGGATGCGCAAGCGCTATCGCTACATCGTCGGTGCTGACAGAGATAATAAAGGGCTTGACGGTTGAACAAGCGGGAAAAGTGACCAACAAAGATATTGCCGAATATCTCGGAGGCCTGCCCGAACAGAAGATGCACTGCTCGGTTATGGGCAGAGAAGCACTCGAGGCTGCTATCGAAAATTATACCGGCGGAGCAAAAATAAAACATGAGCTGGAAGGTAAGGTTGTCTGTACATGTTTTGGCGTCACCGAAAACGAGATCGAACGGGTAATAAAAGATAACGACCTGCTGACCGTGGAAGAGGTGACAAATTACTGCAAAGCAGGCGGAGGTTGCGGCGGATGCCAGGGAGATATCGAAAGAATAATCGAAAGAGTACAGGGCGACAAAGTAAAAAAACAAGCGGTGAAACTGCCCAAACGAGGCTCCAAACTGACAAATATTCAAAAAATACAGTTGATTCAGCAGACGATAAACGAGCAGATACGCCCGGCGTTGCGAGCTGACGGCGGAAATATTGACCTGATAGATGTTGAGGGTAATAAAGTTATCGTAGCCTTTAGAGGTATGTGCGCACAATGCAAACTCACGGAATTTACGATGAAAGATGTGATAGAAGCAAAGCTGAGAGAGTTTGTCAGTGAAGAGCTTTTTGTTGAAGAAGATAAGGATTCACTCGATGACAAACATAGTCACAAGGAGTAAAATGACCGATACAATATACTTCGATAATAACGCTACGACAAAGGTCGCAGAAGAGGTCCTTAAAGAGATCAAGCCTTTTTATTGCGAACTTTATGGTAACCCTTCGAGTATGCACACGTTCGGCGGGCAGATCGGCAGTAAGATTCGTAATGCTCGCGAGCAGGTAGCCGCACTATTAGGCTGTGATCCAGTCGAGATTATTTTCACCAGCGGCGGAACCGAAAGTGACAACACCGCTATAAAAGGTGCATTGGCAGCCAATACCAATAGAACCAGGATCATTACTTCTCGCGTCGAACATCCAGCGGTACTGACGGTTTGCAGGGAACTGGAAAATCACGGGTATACGATTGTCGAGGTCGGCGTCGACAAAAATGGCCGACTTGATATGACCCAACTGGCCGAGCAGATCGACGAGACAACGGCACTGGTCACTATAATGTACGCCAACAACGAGACCGGCACTATCTTTCCCATCGATGAAATATCTAAAATGGCTGTTGAAAAAAACGTGATATTTCACACCGACGCGGTGCAGGCTGTAGGAAAAATTCCGCTAAATCTCGCACAAAGCCATATCGATTTACTTAGCCTTTCCGGCCATAAACTGCACGCGCCGAAAGGTGTTGGCATCCTCTATGTCCGCAAAGGTACCAGGCTTTCGCCGTTTATGCTGGGCGGTCACCAGGAAGCCGGCCGAAGGGCAGGGACTGAAAACGTGCCGGGTATTGTCGGGCTGGGCAAGGCGTGTGAACTTGCGGCGAAAAATATCGAACAGGAAAACAAACGAGTTAAATCGCTCAGAGACAAACTTGAAAACGCAATATTGAAATCGTGCCCAGATTGCATGGTAAATGGTGACACCAAAAATCGACTCCCCAATACATCGAATATCAGCTTCGAGTATATCGAGGGCGAATCAATATTACTAATGCTCGATCAATTCGGAATATGCGCAAGCAGCGGCTCGGCTTGTACCTCCGGCTCACTCGAGCCTTCACACGTACTGCGGGCAATGGGAGTACCGTTCACAGCCGCCCACGGCTCAATAAGATTTAGCCTCAGCAGATACACCACAGAAAAAGAGATCGACTACACAATTGAAAAACTCCCCCCAATTATAACCCGCCTAAGACAGCTATCGCCCTTTGTTACCGAGTAAGATTCTCGATTAGCTTTCACACAGAGGGGATTTTAAAATAACATATTATCATCGGCCGCAGGTTTTTTTGTTGATTTTCTTCCTAACAGGTAGTCCCCTGATTGGTTGAAAATCAAGGTTTTTGTCACACTAAGGAAATCCCCATGTCATAATAAGGAAAACCCTGTTTTACTCCCACTCCTTTAATAACGATATTTATTACAGGAAACGCGATTTGGTTGTGTCGACCAATTGACGTACAGAGCTGTTAATTAAATTAAATGGTATAGAGGACATATTCTTATGCAGGAAAAAACACCGCGTTTCTCAGGAAAAGTGCTTGTCGCGGAAGATAACCCGCCGGACCAGAAACTTATGAAGCTGCTGCTCGAGAGAATAGGACTGCGGGTGACAATCGCAGCTGATGGAAGCCAGGCGCTGCGAATGGCTCTTAGCCAAAATTTTGACCTGATATTTATGGACATACGTATGCCTGATATTACAGGAGACCAGGTCGCAAAAGCGATTCGACAACATGCCCTGGAGACTCCAATAATTGCGGTGACCGCTTGTGCGATGGCCGGCGATGACCAAAAATGTATTGAGGCCGGCTGTAACGACTATTTAGCAAAGCCCATCGACCATAAAGAACTGATAAAAACAATCGCGAAATACATCCCAGCTAACAAAAAAGTTTTAAACTGAACAACCACAGGCTTTATAAAATAAAAGAGGCTGGTTTATGCAACCAGCCTCTTATAAAGCACAAAACTACCAATTCTGGTTTTTTAGAACTTATAGGTCAGACTTAAACTAGCCCAGTATTCATCTTCGGTATTAACTGAATCATCCCATGATGATTGATAATAAACTCCAGGAGTAAACAAAAGATCGTTGCCAAGATCAAATGTCGTATTGACGCCGAAAACAGCGTTTGACCAGTCATGGTCGACATCAGTAGCTCCGTTTGGACTGACGCCGTCGTTATAAACGAATTCCGAGTGCAGATTCAAAGTTATCTCTTCGTTTGTAACAGGGCACGTAACCGGCAGAGCGTAATCCAGCATAAAGATATGCGCAAATCCAGAGGCGGTTCCGCGATTAGCGCTATCACCAACTAAAGATCCACTACTTGAAGGCCATAGCTTGGCCAGGAGGTATCTGGGCACCAAACCATCTATCGGCAAAAGATTAGGCCAGGAAAAAAGCCCGTAAATTTCCTGCAGGTCCATAGAATCAGTTAAGTCATGGCTCGATCTTTCCGGGTAGTTGTAGTAAACATAATTAAGCCTGTAGTCGGTCGCATAACGTTCTCCCTCGAACATGCGATTTTGATAATACAAGGTGTAATCCCAGCGTTCATTCAATTCGTAACCGTCCGAATTAGCTTTGTGACCTAAAGCGCTGAAACCAAAACCGGTCCCAAACAAATCCAAATCAATAGATGGATGAGTTGCAGCATGGTCGTCATATACATCGAAACCTCGCCAGATATATTTGCTTGTAAATGTCAGATCGACCGCACCACTTAATCCAGCCTCTTGAGCTCCAACCATACTTACTGCTGCCAACAAAATTACTACACTTACCAAAACTCCATTTTTCATAATCATCTCCTTTAAAAAAACATTACTTTTTGCTACAACTTTTAAGTTAACAAATTAAAAACTTTTACCATTTTCCGCTTTTTCGTTTTTCAGCCTGCGGCAAATCCTTAAGCACACTCGTATATTTTTCTATATCTTCATCAGGCAAAGTATATTCGGTTAGTTTGCCTGACAGGAATGCGTCATAACCGCTCAGGTCCATAAGCCCGTGTCCGCTATAGGTAAAGATGATAACTTTTTCTTCACCGGTTTCCCTGCATTTTATTGCCTCATCTATTGTTGCTGCGATAGCATGACTGGTTTCCGGGGCACAGATAGCACCTTCGGTATGGGCCCATGTTAGCGCGGCATCATAACATTTTATCTGGTCGTATGATCTCGGCTCAAACAAACCTTCGACTATACACTGGCAAACCAAAGGAGACATTCCATGATAACGCAATCCGCCCGCATGTATTGGAGGCGGAATAAACGCATGGCCAAGCGTATGCATAGCCAGCAGAGGCGTTGTACAGGCTGTATCTCCAAAATCATAAGCAAACGGAGCACGTGTCATCGTTGGACATGCGGTCGGCTCAGTAGGTATGATCTGGATATTGGCACCGTTAATTTTATCAAGAGTAAACGGAAACGCCAGGCCGGCAAAATTGCTGCCGCCGCCGGCACAACCTATTACTATATCGGGTAATTTTTCGCCGGCTATTTCCAACTGTTTCTTAGCTTCAAGGCCGATTATGCTTTGGTGCAGCATAACATGGTTCAAGACGCTGCCAAGAGCGTAACGGGTCTTGCCCGTGCTGTCAGTGACTGCCTCTTCGATAGCTTCACTGATCGCGATTCCAAGACTGCCGGGTGTATCGGGAATTTCGGCCAATATTTTTCTTCCCGCGTTCGTTTCATTGCTTGGGCTGGCCACACAGTTGGCACCCCAAACCTCCATCATTATCTTTCTAAAAGGTTTTTGGTCGAAACTTATTCTGACCATATAAACTTTGCATTCGAGTTCTAACAGTTTGCAGGCAAACGCAAGGGCACTGCCCCATTGGCCGGCGCCGGTCTCGGTGGTTATCTTCTTTATTCCAAACTGCTTATTATACCAGGCCTGTGCAACTGCTGTATTTGGTTTATGACTGCCGGGAGGGCTCGTGCTTTCGTCCTTGTAATATATACGTGCCGGCGTTTTTAAGTGCCGCTCAAGATATACTGCCCGCCGAAGCGGTGCCGGACGCCAACGATAAAGGATGTCCAGTATCTCTTCCGGGATGTCTATCCATCTCTCGGTACTTACTTCCTGCTCGATCAAATTATCCGGAAATACCGGCGCAAGCATATCAGGCGTGATCGGTTTTCCGTCAGGGCCAAGAGGCGGCAATAACGGCGTAGGAAGATCTGCCGCGATATTATACCATTGCTTTGGAATATCACTCTCATTTAAACTAATCTTAACTTCACTCATTTAACTCTCCTAACCATAAATCTGAGTTTATTGGTTCCTGCAACCAAAAAAGTCTCGTAATACAAATGGCCGACATTATGGTACATAGATTGCTAAAAGTCAAACGCAGTTATTTTATTATTGCTGTTATTTTGAAAAAATCTTAGCTGCTCAAACTGACCGTTTTAATTTACAAAATTTATTTAACTCATTATTTGATAACAATTTAAATTAGTTGCCAGCATCGTCGGCATAGACTCGCTGCTCTATCAGTGCCACTTCTTTACCTATTGTACCGTTTACGACAGGGTCCTTATTCTCAAGAACAGCTCGCGCAAAATCCTCAATCAGGGGCCTATGAAGATTATCGGCTCGACGGTGTTGTTGCGTCCATTTTTTTTCTGCTGTTATTACAGTTAAGCCCGCACCGTTGAGTTTCGGTACATGCAAAGAACCCTCGGTACCGAAAATATCCAGCGAGTCCTGGGATTCAAAAATTGCATGACTAACATTTAAAACGGCCCTTAACCCGGATTCAAACGCGATATGTGCCGTGCAGGTATCCTCAACTTCACGGTCGAAAAAAATGTTGTCGACAAAGCCATTTACCGATTTTGTTTTTCCAAAGAGATTCAGCAGTACCTCTATGCGGTGACAGCCGAAATCGAACATCGGACCGCCCCCGGATTCAGCCTTTTTCAGAAACCACCTTCTATGCGAATCTGCCGGCGGATCAAAATACTCAAAGGCGTTTATCTGAGCTATTATCGGACGACCTATTTGGCCCGAACGCAAAATTTGTTTTATCCGTTCGATTATTGGATAGAAATGGCGATAATAAGCAATCCCGAGTTTGACATTGTTCACATTGCACGCTTCTATCATTCTATCGCACTGGCCAGGATTCAGCGCCATCGGTTTTTCACACAGGACATGTTTACCCGCGTTGGCGGCCGCTATCGTCTGCTCGCAGTGAAGATTTATCGGCGTTGCTATATATACTGCTTCGATTTTCTCATCACCCAAAAGCTCCTGCCATGTTTTGTAGCATTTTTTAGCACCGAACTTGTCGGCAAATTCCCGGGCCAATTCAAATCTCTTACGATTAACCGCCAGCAATTCGCAGTTAGAAAGCTCCCTCAACGCAGGCGCAACACGTTTATTCGCGATATCCCCGCACCCAATAAGACCCCACTTGACAGTATCCATCTTATTAACCCAACAAAGCCCGAAGCGTAAGGGCCTGTTGCCCAAAATAGTTTTTTTGTTAGCCCCCACCGCAGGGGTTTATATGGGTACAAACCGATAACATAAGTTACACATTACACAAGATCGGTATGATAGTTTTGAAGAGATTTTACGATTGCCTCCTTACCTTGTCTTGCGGCGATCCCTTTTGCGGTAGCGGCAGCGGCTGTTGCGGTGGTTATATAGGGTATCTTATACTTGATAGCGGCTTTTCTGATGTAAGAATCGTCGTGCTGACTTCGCTTGCCTATGGGAGTGTTTACTATCAACTGAATCTCATTGTTTTTAATCGCATCGACAATATTAGGCCTGCCCTGGTGCACCTTAAGAACCTGCTCTGCCTTTATACCTTTTTTAGTTAAGTGCTTATATGTTCCTTCTGTCGCCATGATATTAAAACCAAGTTTGCTGAAGGCTTTAGCTGTATCTACAATTGCCGCTTTGTCCGGCTCGGCAACAGTTATCAAAACCGTACCCTTTGACGGTAAAGACTGTTGTGTTGCTTCCTGAGCCTTGAAGAAAGCCAAACCAAACGAATCTGCCAGCCCCAACACTTCGCCTGTTGAACGCATTTCGGGCCCAAGCAACGGGTCAACTTCCTGAAACATATTGAATGGGAATACCGCTTCTTTTACACCAAAATGAGGGATTGGTTTGTGTTCTAACTTCAGATCAGCGAGTTTCCTGCCAAGCATAACCTGTGTCGCTAACTTTGCCATTGATATCCCACAAACCTTGGACACCAGCGGAACAGTTCTCGACGCTCGCGGGTTAGCTTCCAAAACATAAACTATATCGTCGGCTATTGCGTACTGCATATTCATCAGGCCGACAACATTCATCTCAACCGCTATCTTCCGGGTATATTCACAAATCG
>JBHPGW010000007.1:0-61006 GCA_042569785.1 Planctomycetota bacterium
CACCCAGCAACATGCGGTGCTTAACACCAATTTACAGAACAAAGTTTACACTACCTTATTTTTACAAAACTGCAAGATAGTAAACTTTCCATCACAGGAATTTATGCATCCCAATATTTGCTAGAACGTGCATATGGTAATTATTTGGGATTATGCAGACTCGGACAGTTTGTTGCTCATGAGTTAGGATGTGAACTTGTACAGATGAATTGTCTTGTTGCCAAAGCCAAACTGGACGCTACAAAGTCATCTGTTAGCCAGCTTGCCCAAACTCTTAGTGGTAGGCTGGAAGAACTTGGGCTACATTAATAAATTATTATGAATAGATTGTGAGGTTAGATTTGTTATGAAGGGAAAGCTATTTGTATTTGAAGGACCAGATGGAGTTGGGAAATCTACATTGGTGGATAAAACAGTCGCTTATTTTAAGAGCAATAGGCTCCCATACAAAGTATTTTCTTTTCCCGGACGGGAGGAGGGAACGCTGGGAAGTCATGTTTATAGGATACATCATCAGTGGAAATCCATGGGAATAAATTGCATTCATCCAGCAAGTCTTCAGGTTCTCCATATTGCTGCACATATAGATTCAATCGAAAACCGCATTATTCCTGCTCTTAAATCAGGTAGCCATGTCATTTTAGATCGATTTTGGTGGTCTACATGGGTTTATGGTATCGTTTCAGGGGTCCCCCAGCATTCAGTTAATGCAATGGTTAAGCTGGAATGTGGACATTGGGACACATTTTTACCATCTGCTGTGTTTCTAATCCACAATATCAAACCACTCAGGGAAGATGTAAAAGACAGCAGTTGGAATGAATTACTTAACACTTACCAAAAACTGGCCGCTGAAGAAAAAGAGCATTATCCAGTTTTTTATATTGATACTAATCGTTCAATTAATGACACATCCGAAGAAATCACTAGAACTATTCAAGGAATGTGTTAAAGAACAGGAGGCAGTTTTTCTCATAATGACTACACGAAAAACATCAAGCTTAAAGGGCTCAAAATCGCCCCATATTTTCAGGCATTTGATTCCTGCCAAACCCACAGTCGTTTATGAAACTTATTGGCGATTTGCTGCCGAACGCCAGGCAATCTTTTTCAAAAGAGCCCAAGGAGCTACTTCACCATGGACCAATGATCCAATACTTAAGCAGTACAAGTTTACTAATGTTTATCGTGCTTCTGACCGTGTTAGCCAATATTTAATTAGAAACGTCATCTACCGTGGAGACCAATCAGCCACAGAAGTATTTTTTAGGATAGTTCTCTTTAAAGTATTTAACAAGATTGAGACTTGGCAGCTTTTAGAAAGAAAACTTAGCACAATCACATACAGTGAGTATTCATTTAATCGTTATGATGAGATTCTTAATAATGCCTTGAAGGGTCGATTGGGGGTTTTTTCTGGCGCATATATTATGCCTTCTGGTTGTAGTAGTTTTGGCCATCGCCAGAAACACCGCAATCTTCTTATGCTTATTGAAAACATGATGGCAGACAATATACCATTACGTATCACCGAAACATTTTCTATGCAGAAAGCCTTTGAATTACTACGATCATACCCAATGTTGGGTGATTTTCTGGCATATCAATTGGTCACAGATATTAACTACAGTGAATTAACCAATTTTACAGAAATGGATTTTGTTGTCCCTGGCCCTGGCGCACGAAATGGGATTCGCAAGTGTTTCGAAAGTATAGGTGGACTGAATGAAGTTGAAATTATTAGGTTAATGGTAGATAAGCAGGAGGATGAGTTTAAGCACTTTGGGCTTGAATTTAAATCGTTATGGGGAAGACCTCTCCATTTGATAGATTGTCAGAATCTGTTTTGTGAAGTAGACAAATACGCAAGGATTGCTCATCCTGAAATTAAAGGAGCCAGTAAACGCAAACGCATAAAACAGCTATTTCGACCTAAACAAGATCAAATTGAGTATTGGTATCCCCCAAAGTGGGGATTGAATAAATACCTTCAAGCACAAGGCCAAGCAAATGATAAGGATAAATTATTTTAGTCAAGAACAGTTAAGGGGGACATATGAACAAGGATGAATCCTCATGTTTATTGAAAGAAATTAAACTTGAATTGACATATCGTTGTAATCTGCAGTGCATTCATTGTTCAAGTGAGGCCAATCTCCATCATGCGCCGGTGATGAGTTTTGAGAAAGCCGAAGATGTTATGAAGCAAGCTATCGATATGGGCATAAAGGAAGTTTCGTTTTCTGGGGGAGAGCCATTACTCTGGCCGGGACTAACAGATATTATTTCCCTTTGTTCATCAGCAACGATAAAAACTCAAGTGTATTCCGCTGGCAATATAAACAACCCAAATGCTATGATGAAATTATTGAAAGAAAGTGGCATCTCAAAAATCATATTCAGTGCATATGCTTCTAATGAGAACTGCCACGACAAAATAACCCAAGTGGAAGGCAGTTTTCAAAAAACTATGGCTACTATAGATGAAGCCGTTAAGGTTAATTTGAGCACCGAGTTTCACTTCGTTCCCTTAAGAACCAATTATAGCGAATTGACTCGCGTTATTACGTTAGCAGAACGTAAAGGCGTAAATAAGGTTAGTATTCTTAGGTTTGTTCCACAAGGTCGTGGTCAGAATTCTTCTGAATTAGCCTTAACTCATTCTCAGAATTTGGAACTAAAGCAAGCTATTGAGGAAAATAAAAGCGTGGTTACAACAAGACTTGGCTCACCATATAATTTTTTAATGGTAAATAATGTTCCAAAATGTTGCGCAGGCATTGATCGGCTTACAATTTCACCCGATCTATATATTTACCCTTGTGATGCATTTAAACAAATAAAGCCCATTAAAATAGTTGGTACTAATGAATTTTCACGACTGGACAAATGGTCATTAAAGGAATGCTGGGTAAATTCACCTTACCTGAAAGCCATTCGTCAGCATCTCTCAAGTCCATTTGAGACGCCGTGTATTGATTGCAAATATTTAAAAAGGTGTTTATCTGGTTGTCTTGCACAAAAATATCTGAAGAATGACAATTTGGAAAAAAGGCGAGATCCAGACTGTCTCATAGCAGGGTAAAATAGTTATCGTCTAAGGGAATTGGTAATTGATGTCAGACAAGATACTATATAATGGCACAAGAGTGTATTGTTGATAGCATATTGACTTTAATAAAGCGAAAAGGATAAGTGGTGTCATGTGTAAAATAGAAGAAGTAAAAGAACAGCAAGAATATGTGTGGAACTACTTTCAACTGCATGCTTCTCAACGCATGGCATCGTTTAACTTCTTTGTCGTCATCTCTGCATTGCTTACGGCTGGACTTGCGAGAACATTCGACAAAGATTATCCGCATCACTCAGTGGGAATTGTTCTAGGAGTTGGAATGGTGGTCATATCGTTTGTTTTTTGGAAGTTGGATCAACGCGTTCGTTTCTTTGTTAAACATGCAGAAACTGCACTTAAGGAGCTTGAAATATCCCAGTCAACAAAGATTAACAACAAAACAAGGCATTATGCTGCAATATTTTCATCCGAAGAGAAAGAGACCACGAAGAGGAAAGTAAATCAAAAACTGTGCCCATGGAAATGGCATATGTCATATTCAAATTGCTTTGCTTGGATATATATAGTGTTCAGTGTATTAGGTTTGCTAGGACTTATCAAATCAATCCTTGAAATCAGTGGAAGTTCGTGAATTACAGAAAGGACGTTTTAATATGACAGCTCAAAGTGAACATAACGTATTTATAAGCCATCATCATAAAGACCAAGAGGAACTCAATAGCCTAAAGGATTTAATGAGTAGAAATAGCTATAGTATGAGGGACAGCTCAATAGATGAATCAAAACCCAATAAAGCAAAAAGTGAGGACTACATAAAGAGCATTATAAGGGATCGCATTAATTGGGCTGGGACTGTTCTGGTTCTCGTTGGAGAAGAAACGCATTCACGTCCTTGGGTTAATTGGGAAATTGAATATGCAAATAGTCAGGGGAAACGTATAGTAGGAGTGTATGTGCAAGGGGCAAAAGAATCTGATATACCAAAGAATCTAGATCTTTATGGCAATGCGCTAGTTGGTTGGGATTCGAAGAATTTGATTGATGCGATTCGAGGAAAGCATAACGATTGGGTAACACCCGAAGGAAAACCAAGAAATGGACCGTGGGAACCCAACAGAAGTGATTGTTAAGTAGGATAAAAGTGTTCATGAAGTGCTACTCATATATTATTGCCAGAGATTACGGTTTTGCACCCAATCCGTTTGGTCTTTACTGCACGTTAGCTACATGTAAACCTGGCATACGAAAAAGGGCTGTCAGAGATGATTGGATAATTGGTACGGGTTCTGCTTGCGGGCATGGCTCCGAGAGGCTTGTATTTGCTATGAAAGTAGCTGAAAAGCTCGATTTCAACGAGTATTGGTCAGAACCACGATTTATCTACAAGAAACCCGTCCTGAATGGCAGTTTGAAGCAAATGTACGGCGACAATGTCTATGTAAAAAGATCAGGCAAATGGCGCCAAGCTGACTCACATCACAGTCATGCAGATGGAACTGAGAATATACATAATCTACAACGTGATACAAGCCAGCCATATGTTCTTGTGTCAGAGCACTTTTATTACTTTGGCAGAAACGCAGTGGCCATTCCGAAAAGATTTCGAGAGCAAAACGGGCTAAGCATATGCAAGAAGGGTCCTGGCTATCGCTGCCATCTACCTGATGTTTTTGTGTCCGGATTCATTAAATGGCTGGAAAATAACCATTCACCAGGATACAAAGGTAACCCGCTATTATTCACAGCTTTTGAGAGATATGACGGTATTTCATGATTTATGAAGAAATCAAAATTTTTACTGCCTTATGCATTCGATTTAATGAGATGACATACCTTAAAGAAGTTATAGAATTGAGTTAAAGGAGATAGGAATGACAAGGAAAAAGGATTTTTTAGAACTTGCAAAGAAGGTTGTAAAGGAAGGTCCAGATTGCCTTAGAAATGAAATTAGAGATGCCAAAGAATTTGGGAAGCTGTGGGTATTTACAAAAAAAGAAAGTGGTCAGTTAATTGCTTTTAAACAACTCATTACTGATTATCTTGCTGTTTCAAAACCCAAGAAGCCACTTTGCCTTGCAGTGTTCGGACCACCTGGAAGTGGAAAATCTTTTGCTGTAGAGCAAATTAAGGAAATTATTGAAGAGGAGATCCCCAAGTGGAAAGATCATTTGAAATTTACAACTATAAATCTAACTCAGATAGCTGATGTGCGAGCTTTGGCAGATGCTCTGTTACAATCCTCAAAAGCTGCAATGTCTAATAATATACCGATTGTTTTCTTCGATGAATTTGATGCACCAAGAAATGGCTTTTCTCTCGGATGGCTAAGCTGGTTCCTAGCTCCTATGAATGACAGCATGTGGCGATTAGATGGCAGGACTGAAAAGTTAGAAAAAGCAATTTATATATTTGCTGGTGGAACAACTGATTGTTTTAGCGAGTTTGTGGAAAATAACCTCAAAGAATTTAGAAATTCCAAGGGGCCAGATTTCGTAAGTCGACTGAGTGGCTACCTTGATGTTAAAGGACCTAATGCTTCCAGTTTTACCCCTATTCGTCGAGCAATTATTTTACACCATGCGCTTGCTATGCGAGCAACACTTCGTGGTTTAGATAAAAAACAAGGTGTAAAAATCTCTATTAAACTTATGGATACTTTTCTAAGAGTTGGTCGATTCCTACATGGAGCACGGTCCATAAACGCTACCATAAACATGTCATCCTCTAATTATCGAACAAATAACACTTTATGCCAGTTAAAGTTTGAAGATCTTCCGGCATCTCATTTACTTGCTATCCATGCCAATCGAGGACCATTGGATCCGGTGTCACAGGGAGGTTCAATTCAACTTACTGGGGGAGCAAAAACATCAAAGCAAAAAAGTCTTGAACCTTTCTGGAAGTGTTTCGCTACAAAACTCTGGTCTCAGGGTGCAACAATTTCTTATGGTGGAATCACAGGCAAAGATACCCTAACAGAGGTGCTAAAAAAAGAGGTAAAAAAACTACCACAGGCCTTAGAAAACGAGTCTATTCGCCAAGTGCGAATACGTAGTTTTCCTCCTTGTTTTAAAAAAGAGCCTAATAAAGCTATACGAATATCAGCAGAAATCATGCAGGAGGCTGTTTATGGTCTTAGCAAAAAAGAATATAACGCTTTACAAAAAATAATAAACAGTGGCCATCCAAACAAAGATGTAGCAAAACGTGTCAAAGCTTCTATTTGTCTGTTTCGAATGCGATTGCAAGTGGCTGAATCATCAATAGCCACTGTGGCGGTTGGAGGAAAACCCGATGATTGGTCAGGCAGGTTTTCTGGTGTGGCAGAAGAGATCATGTTAGCACTTGCTTTAGGCCGTCCAATTTATTTATGTGGAGCTCCGGGCGGATTAGTAAAAAAACTTGGTGGAATGCTGGGATTAGTTCGTCCGTGGACTGAAATTCCTAAAAAATTAATATGGCCTCATAATGAATATTGGAAGACATTTTCTGAGTTACTCTGTAAATACAAAAATATCTTTACTCCTCCTCCCTATGAAAATTTACCACTGACGGCGGATGATCTAATTAAATTTCTTATGTCTCATGCAATTGATGGGGAGAATTGGCCGTATAATGGTTTGACAACAAATGAAAACCGAGCATTGTTTATAGAGGAAGATAAGGAAAAAGCTGTAAAGCTTATTGTAAGAGGACTTAAAAACGTTGGTTTGAACGAATTGAAAACACAAAACTGAAAGGAGTGATATTTATGGCACCAAACATATTTGTCAGCTATGATCACGATGATCAAAATCAGGTTGCAGGGTTTAAGGGACTCAAGAAAAACCCCAAGCATCCATTGGATTTTCGTGATCATTCATTGAAAGAACCTGTCACAGACAGGAGTGGTAAGCCAATCAAATACCTACCAAGTGACCCAAAATCGAAGCCCGTCCGGGATGAGATCAAAAAGAAGTTTAAGAATGCTTCGAAGCTTGTAGTCCTTATAGGAGATGATACCCATGAGAGTGAGTGGGTTGAATGGGAGATTAATAGCTTTTTCAAAATGAAAAAAGACCTTTCGGGGGACAATACTTGGAAGAGAATCCGAGGAATGAAACTCAAGGGTTGCGATAACGCTACAATGCCAAGCGCCCTTATGAACGGTCGATCAACACAAGAGTTGACTTGGGATCCAGAGGCTCTCGACAAGTGGCTAGATCAAGATCCTGATGTATAAGGAGAAATCCTTAAAGCTTGGAGTCCATCGAGATGAAGATTGTTGAATATAACACACTTTAGTGCAGTAAGTCATGGCTGTGGTTGTGAGTGGTTTTCAATGTCTTGATATGTTTTTGACCACACGTTCGCAAGTAGGATAAACATCTCATGACCGCACTCTGTTCACACATGTGGCCATGATAGGAAAAGCAAATTATTGCGGCGACTGTGGCAGTAAAGTGTCATAATTGAGCCTTGATTGTTGGCTCAATAACGAGGCTTAAAAAAACAACGGACAATCCGCATGTTAGCATCATGTAAGAAAACCGTCCTAACCAAGACTTGAAATATAATTGTTTCTATGTGAATTAGCAGTTAAGATAATATTAATGCTAAAATCAGAAAAAATAAACTGGCAAGGAAGAATATTAGGCATACAACCAAGAATTCGTCTATTGAGATCTTTCGATCAAAGAAACCATCAGTATCTCGGTTATGCACTTCATACAGTGGGTACTATGGGAACAGAAGAAACAGATTTTTGGGTTGGGATCGGCAAAGGTGCTCAAGCGAATCATCGGTTTCAGGCTGGTTGTTTTGTTAGTGGAAAATGTCTTCCTGTTGAAGATGGTCGCCTGGAAACAGTAGGATTTTATAAAGTTAGCAAATTAAAAATCATAACACCAGCGCCAACCATAGATAATTCACCACCACCATGGCTAGGTATTCCGCAGGAACTGGAAATTTACAGACAAAGAGGTCATCGTAGATTGGATGTCCGGACCTACAAATCCAGTTGTACGAGTTGCATCTGGGGCTGCAATATGGCTGTTGAAATGATAATCGACCAATGGAATCCCTCAAAGAAAAGATACCGGCAGGAAACTTTCTGCTATGGCCCGAAGTCATGTGCATTTTACAAGGCTGGGCCTACCCGCAAAGTTCCTGGTAGAAAAGGAATGTCTTATACAGAAGAGGATTGGGTGGATGAAGATGCTGTAGCCCATCGGAGGATGGATGATTAAGTTGCCGGAAAGATTGCCATAGTATATAATACTGTTGCCTATTCAGCCTTCCAATACGGCTTTCTCATATGCCTCTGCCATTTTTTCTGTAGAAGGCCGCAAATAAACTGAAGTCGTCTTCAGACTCCTATGCCCAACTTGCTTCTGAATAATCGGCAGAGCTACTTTTCGGTCAACTGTATAATGCATAATATGGCTGTGACGAAGTGAATGGACAGTGAACATGTTCAATTTCCGGCCATTGCTGTCCTTAGCATAAATCCTCTGCAATCTAGATTGCTCTATATAATAATGAAATATCTGACGGATTCGATTTTCTGTATACTGCTGGTTGTATCTTTTGCCAGGATGAAAAAGGTAAACATCTGGCCTTCGTACATTGCCGGATCGCTTACTTATCATTCCTTTTTGCTTCAACATACTTCTCACTTCATTCATTAGGCCTTTTGGCAAACAGCTTGTCCGGGGGTGCTTAGTCTTGGTATTTTCAGCAGGGAAAAATACTGTGCTTCGGCTAAAGTGCAAATGCTTAACCTGAATCCGGACAAATTCTCCAACTCTGCAACCAAGTTCGTAGATCACTCGAAACATTAGCTTGTGAAAATAATTGTCAATACTATCAAAGAATTGCTGAAGCTCATCGATTGTTAAATACCGTATAGTTTCGCCGAAATGCTCGTATTTTGCGGAAGATTTCACATTTGAAGATTTAGCATTATTTCTGGGATTTTTCACACAGTACAAGTTGTTGTTTTTCCTCATTTTCTTCACATTCGTGCCCTAATGTGAAATCGGCAGATTATTTAAACTTTTCCAATTACCTATGAAAAGTGAGAGCTCTATGGCAATGGAAAGGTTTATAAAGTTAAAAGTCTTATAGTTTCCGAAGGTTATAAAAATTCAACGCTCAAAAACCTGCTATATCCTACCAAAAGTTTGCTCTCTCTCAAAAACTTGCTCAGGAAAAAACTTGTTCTTGAAAACCTGAATTTCTGAAGATCTTTAATTTAGCCCGTTCCGGGCTGGAAACCAGGTATTTTAATGAAATACCTAAAACAGAAACACATCTTTCTTAGCTTTCGCTTTACCATTTCCATCAAGTTTGATCCCCAACTCATATCACACTCATTCCTCCGGTTTTACCCTTTCAGTCAAGTCTCATTGCTTCAAATCTTAGCTGGCAGCGACGCTGTTTTCGCCTGATGCTGATTATTAAATACTCGGCCTCGATTCCAGCGTTTGTTTAATTACGCTTACTACAGGCGCGTTTTAAAACGCCTTATCTCGGCCTCATATATATATTGCATCAGCGAAATATATTTAAAGTTCAATCACTTAGTACGATCGTACTGATTGGTAATAACCAATCGATAAGGAATAAGCGGAAAATGTCAAAACCAGAAACTGTTTTTAAGATAGGGGCTGTAAGAGCAGCTGTATTTAGAAATACCATAGAAAAGAACGGCCAGTCGATTCAGTTGCCAAAAGTTGTAATTGAAGTCAGGTACAAGGATAAAACCGGTCAATGGCAAGGGACCAACAGTTTGAGCATAAATGATATCCCCAAGGCAATCTTAGCCCTTCAAAAGGCATTTGCACATCTGATGGAGCGTAAAGACCCAGGCCAGCCGAAAAATTCGTCTGTAGGTGATCTATACGGCTGAAACTATTTTTAATTGTTTATTTATTTTTAACCATGATGGGATTTTTCTCATCACATTTTAAGAAAGGTAGGTGTAACTATGGCATGGAGACCAAACGATTATTTTGTTGAAGGGGCTCTTGACAATACAGAACCAGGAAAAGTTACAGGCTGGATGAAATTTATAGGAAAGGAGGAAAGAATAATTTTCGACCTGGAAGGAAACTTCCACAGGGACATCCGTGGAGTAAAGATTAAACTCACTGGTGATGGTCTGTCAGAAGATCATGAAAATGCAAAGAGTTACATGAAGGGATTCTCTACGCTTCAGAAAGGCAAAGCAGGTGACATGACAGCCGGAAAACCACCACAGGATTATGTTGATTATCCGTACTTCGAGTGGTACAGCGAAGCCAACGGCAGATGCGTTATCGAGCTTGATCCGCAACAGGTTGAGCTACTCACACAACCGATACCAGCCTGTGAATCAGACCCAACTAGTAGGAAAGACCAAGCTGAGAATATGGCACAATTTCTGTGTGAAACAGCAGTTGAATTTGGTATCCCCGAAAAACATGCAGTCGCAACCGGTAACACGGTCGCAGTAGAACAGGCAAAAAAGGTTGTCGCAAATGACAAGATTCGTGGCATGAAGCTGCTGCCAAAGGAGATTCGTGAACAACTGCCGTCTCTGTATTCTCAAGATGGTAAAGGTGGAAAGGCTGTTGTTTACACGAAGTACTTCACCCCAAGCTCAAACTGGACCTGGCTGGTTCTTGAGGGTGAGCCTGTGCTGGACGAATCCCAAAACGAAGTCGACTACAAATTTTTTGGATTGGTTTTCGGCCATGAACGGGAATTCGGATACTTCCTCTTAAGTGAACTCGAAGAAGTTCGCGGTCCGATGGGGCTACCAATTGAACGTGATCTTTACTGGCAGCCGAAGACACTTCAGGAAATTGCACCAGAACTGTTCAAGGATTAACTAAACACACTTTAATATTCAATTCAGAAAGGAAAACTCATGCAAAATTACAGTGGTACCGTTGCGCGCAGTCCACCCCGATAAAGCATCAGTAGATTATAGTCACAAGTAAATTTCAAAAACATTAACACTTTACCGAAAGGAAAAATCATGAGAATATTGTTCATAAATAACCTGGGCGGCGGATTTGCTGATTTTATCAATCTTGAAGAAGGTACAAATATCGAAAAGCTATTTAAGCAAAAGATGCCGCATGAAGAAGCACACGACCACCTCATCCGTGTAAACCGTCAACCTGTCTCTAAAGACTATGTTCTTAAGGAAAATGACCGGGTTACAATTACACCAACAAAGATCGATGGCGCGCAACCTGTTCCTGCATAACAGGTCACGCACAAATAAATTGTTAACCCATAAGGCCTCTGCTTATTTTTCAATTATAGGCGGAGGCTATTTTATGCGCAAGGAGTTTTTATGAAAAAATACAAAGACAAAATAAAGCTATCCAATCTGCTGCTGGATACTTTGTGTGAGCTTAAAGAAGCTAAACTCAGGCATATTCAGGGCAAGCTTGAAGATTTCAGTTATAAATGCTCTGAGGTCACAAAGGATTCGCATATCTTTCATGCTGCTGTTAAAAAAAGTTGGTTTAGATCAGCTGAGAAAGTCAGGTCAAGAATCAACAGAAATCTTTGCGATTTCTCACATCACCTGAATCAATTCAAGGACCTTGTAAGCAGTGCCGAAACCAAACAGCCCAAGTTTGCTGATATTTTTGCAGATTTAAATCAAATCGAAGAAGAATTCGGCGAACTCAAATTCGATCTTAAGGAAAAGACAGTATCGATAATAACGGATTCAATCGAACTGGATGATATTTGGCTTGGCCCATTTGAGATAAGGCTGTTCATTGACCAGATGAGCAAGCTTTATCGCGATGCACCATATAAGGCAATTGCCCTTGAATCCAATCCAGCTGCCACCGATGATAATGTTACTCATCCGCATGTAAGCTCAGAAAAAGTTTGTGAAGGCGATGGTCATATGGCAATACGCAGAGCAATTGAACAAGGCAGGCTGTGCGACTTTTTTACAATGGTGGGAAATATCCTTAAGACTTACAACCCCGACAGCCCTTACATAGCGCTTAGTGACTGGGATGGTATATGTTGCTATGACTGTGGGTATACAGTTGACGGTGATGAATGCTACTACTGTGAGGATTGCGAACAGGACTTTTGCAGCCAATGTAGTACTTATTGTCAAATTTGCGACACTACGATTTGCCTTGGATGCAGTTTTGAGTGCCCAGATTGTGATAAGCCGGTTTGCCGACACTGCACTGCTGTCTGCAGAGATTGTGAAGAAACTTTCTGTCAGGATTGTATCACCGAGGAAGGATCATGTCAAAACTGTGAAGAACAAAGAAAGGAAGATGAAAATGAAGAACACAAAGAAGAATCAACAAAAACAAAGACCAGTCCTGCGGTTCAGCCCAACAGCCTGGGCGAAGCTATTGTTCATGCGGGACATGACAGCTAATGAGGTCGGGGGCTTTGGAATTACCCAAGCTAATGATCTATTGTTTGTTACAGACTTCGTCCTGGTAAAACAAAAGGTCACTGCTGTTTCAGTATCATTCGAAGATGAATCAGTTGCCGACCTTTTTGAAGACCAGGTAGAAGTTGGCAGAAAGCCTGAGCAGTTTGGGCGTCTTTGGCTCCACACACATCCAGGCGATTCACCCGAACCAAGTGTTACTGATGAATCAACATTTGCCAGGGTATTCGGCAGTTGTGATTGGGCGATCATGTGCATTGTTGCACAAAATGCCGTTACCTTTGCCAGACTCAGATTCAATGCGGGCCCGGGTGGTGAAGTAAAGATCCCGGTCTGTGTTGACTACAACTTTGAGTTTGATGCTGCAGACTTTGAATTATGGAAACAGCAGTACCTGGCTAATGTAGTTGAAGACAGAGCTTTCAATATTACCGGCAAATCAAAAAAGAAGAGTCAAGACGAGGAACCTGATATCTTTGGCTGCGAAGATTCCAGCGGTCTGGGTTCTTTTACAGATCATGAGCTACTATCTGAGATTGATTCAATGGATCCGATGGAAAGGCAATATTTCATGGAAGAGCTATCGATAAGAAGCAATTTCTGGGATGAATACGAAAGTGAGGTGATCTATGAATAACGAAAGATATTCACGACAAGCTGACATCGTACCGCGTAAAAGAATACTTGACTGCAAAACAACGGTGATCGGCATAGGTGCTATCGGAAGGCAGGTGGCGATTCAATTGACTGCGATTGGTGTGCCACATCTGCAATTGATAGATTTTGATACTGTTGAGATCAGTAACCTGTCAAGCCAAGGGTATATGCAAAAGGATCTTAAACGCCCAAAGGTTGATGTAACTGCAGAATTCTGCAGAGAGATCAATTATGATTTGCAGGTTGAGGTCGTGCTGGATAGATTCAAAAGAACAACTCCGGTTGGCAATTGCATCTTCCTATGTGTCGATTCAATTATAACACGAAAACACATATGGGATGCAGTCAAGGACAAAGTTAATTTCTTCTGTGACGGCAGAATGAGTGCTGAAGTCCTGCGGGTAATAACCGCCTATGATGAAAAAACCAGAGAGCACTACTCACAGACGCTATTTACTGCTCAACAAGCTCACACAGGCCCCTGTACTGCCAAAACAACCATCTACTGTGCCAACATAGCAGCCGGCTTCATGCTCGCTCAATTCACAAAGTATCTTCGTCTATTGCCTATCGATTCGGATATTCAATTAAACCTTCTGGCTTCGGAGTTAAGTGTTAGTGACGTGGGGTGATTTTATTTTTCCGCGGCCGCAATTTCTGGCCGCGGTTTTTAGGACCATTTAGCGATAGCTACGTCATATAGGTCAACGAATACTCAAGAATCCTAGATTTGACATCATTCTTATGAGTTAGAGTGTCATTTTACTATTCCGCAAAATATATTTTTCGACTTCATATATCTTAGCACAGCAAAATTTAAATACTCCGAGTCAGTTATCATTCTAAAATGACACCAAAAGAAAAACCTACAAACGAAGAGAAAAAGCTGCAAACGCTCGATGAAATATGCGACAACACAAGGGCCATCAGAAGGGTCACAAACAGAATCCTGGACCATTTGCATGAATACCAAACCGGTGCTTCAAGCGATGAGAATACCCCATACAGCGACCCGGATGAGATAAGCTGGGATGATTTGAATGACAATGATGACATGTATATGTAAATAGTAAACTTTTTATAGTCACATAGCTTGCCTTTTATATGAAAGAACAGGATTTGCAGGCTGCTATTATTGAACTAAAGGCTATCTTAGAGGACATGAAGGCTTTATTGGCATGGCACAAACTAAAGAGATTTGAAGCTGCTCAACACCCGGTTTCAAATCTTATGTTCTATGATGCAAGCCTAAATGATCTGAATAATAAATATTCTTTCTTTTCGTCATTAGCTTCACAGATACATACCGGGATTAATAATCAAAACATCCCAAAAAGTAAATTCAAGGTCATAAAAAAAGAGCTTACCAAAATCGAACTTCAGGCCTATTACCTGGGCTCAAACGTAAGGATTTACTAAAAAATGAAAATAAATTTTTTATCTTTCTTTCAAAAGAAGAAGAAAAAAACAAAAAGAAGAAAAGCACGCATACGTCACAGCTCCGAAAACAAAGATGAATTTAACAGATTAAAATCTGACTTCAATAATCTAAAAGCTCAATTTGGTACTGTAAACATTTTGCTGAAGAAACATGATGAAGAAATCACCGAAAACTCAATTCTTATTGAAAAACACACCAAGAGCATTGGGAAACTCGAACAATTAGTCGCCGATCCACCGATTAGCCCGCCCAAACCGACCTCATTGCCTGTTAGTCGACCGGTTACAGCAACTAATCCACCGCTCTTATCTCAAATACCGCCTCAGCAAAATACAGGGCAATTTGACATTAACTGTTTCTCGCAGCAGGAAAAAAGAATTCTCTCTGTTTTTTTTCAGAATCAGGATATGGCCTTGTCCTATGCAGACATAGCCAATTCTTTGAATAAAGCACCCAATACAATAAAGAACCAGATGAGGCAGATAAATATTAAAGCTGATTTGTTTGATAAGACGCTTGATCTCGACCAAAGAAAGAGATTTAAATTCAAGAACGGCCTAAAAATCGAGAAATATCTTAACATACGCTAATTAATCACCACCGGTCGATCAAATTAGACGCTTGGTCGATAAGTCCTGACCAGACAATCGACTAATCACATTATAAATACATCTAAAGATGTGCACGGAACATTGTAATAATTTCTGTATTTTCAGAAATCTGTATAAAAGCAGGCCGATTTTCCGAAAAGTGAAACTTTAGGCCACTGTTTTAGTCACTACAGTAAAATATTCAGTGTATTATTTACGCTTATCTTCATCCCTTTGCAATAGCTGTTAACTATGCACCATATATTCGTTGAGCCGAATAACTGTAACCGTTATCTATTCTGGTGCAATAGTTCGGATTTTCTTATGACAGCAATTTCATTTTGAGGGTTTTGGATAGCATTTTACAGCGATAAATTTATAAACCCTTGGAGTTTATACGTACGGTGGAGTTTATGCGTAAAATGGACATCAAGGAATATCTGCTCAAAAAACAAAATGACCTAACAAAGAGTTCTGGCAGAATCAGAGACTTTAGAATATTTGACTTTAATTATATCCCTGACAAACCGTTAATGCGTCAGGAAACCAGGCCTATGATCGATGCTATACTTCGATATCGCCAGACCGGCATCGCCAATAATGCAATAATATTAGGTTCCCGAGGCTGTGGCAAAAGTGTATCAGCAAGGTATCTGATGAAGATACTGAGTAGTCAGGGAGGGTTGAATTTTGCCTATGTAAACTGCCGTCAGCACAATACCAGTTTTAAGATCCTTGCGACACTGCTTGGAGTCAGACCACGAGGCTGTAGTCTTGACGAATTATGGCAAGGATTTGTGCTCAGCAATAAAGGCAAAACCGTATTTATCCTGGATGAAATCGATTTAATGAGTGACAAGGACAGGAACAAGGATATTCTTTATTTTATCAGTAGGTCTGCAAGCAACTATATGGCAATTCTACTGAGTAATAATCCCAAGTTCATAAACACTCTGGATGAATCCATAATGAGCAGCCTTCAGCCGGAAATAATTCATTTTGGTAATTATAATGCCATTGAAATACAAAAGATACTTTCCGAAAGAGCCAGAGTCGGCTTAAAATCCATTCCCCAAAAAATTATACCTCAAATTGCCGCCCTAACTGTAAAAAACACCAACTCAGATGTTAGGGTTGCCATAAAGACACTGTATTTGTGGGCACTTGAGCCGGAGGTGTCACTAGAAGAGCATTTCGAAAAGGCCAGAAGGGACATTATGTCCGATGTGGTCAAGGACTTGAATGACAAGAACCTTTTAATCTTAAAAGCTGCTCTCAACCGACAGGCAGGATTTGTTAAAGACGTATATAAAGTCTATCGGGAAATCAGCGCCCAGTTTAATGAAGAACCGTTCAGTTACGTACATTTTTATTCAAATCTGTCGTATCTACAGAGCCTGGGGCTGATTCTATTGATTTCCACCAAAGTTAACAGGACGTATACAAACCGTATTCAGTTGACATTTGATTCAAGCATTCTCGTTACAGTCTTGAAGATGCGGTTTATATAACTATGCCAATCGCAACTATCAAATCTACATTTTCTTAAAGACTATGTAGAGTTTATGCGTGAGCAGATTGTGTAACCATTAAACTTCAAATGCTGTTTTAACTTTATAGGGATAGCAAAGATTTATAAACTGCGGGGTTTTTTAATAGCTGTAAAAGAAGCGAATTTGATCGATGTAGCCAGCGGTACGTTAGGCCAAATAAGTAAACGATACAATAGCCCTTATCGATAGACTTGACGCATAAACTGCACTCTCTCTTTTGCAGCGTCATCTAAGAATGCCGGTTTTTGATTTATTTATTATTTACTGTTTTATCTATTCGCCAGGATAAATAATGATAAATAAATCATAACTCCTTGGTTTGGCGGGTTTAGCTATAATATTTAAATCAGTGGTTTCTACGGCTTTTTTTCTTCATATTTGCCGTTATTTAACAGGACTGCTGCTTTTTCGGTGAGTTGGATAATCCTCAGCCGCCCTGTTTTAGAGGCCTCAATACACTCTATAATTAATCTTTGCTGAAGTGCTTTGGCCTTTAGTTTTTGTCCTTGGCGGACAGATATGCCAAGGCGTTTGTATCTGCTGGCAATACCGCTATCTGGATAATCCTGAATATCCTTAAGAAGAGTAAGCAATAAGCTGTTTTTCCCCTCAGATTCTGGGATTAATACAGATTTTGATTGCAGGCTCGGTAGACGAAAATCTTGTTCAGGCAGTGCAGGAACAATATTCTGCATATGCTCTTTGATATCAGCATCTGAAACTTTACCTTTTTCAATTGGAAAAAGCGGTATTGAAATTTGGAATGGTCGGGCTATTCTGCCCTGAAGCTTTACTACAGCCTGGCCGACATCGAGCGAGCCAAGGATGTCTTTTTCCTTGTCCAGTAACATGCACTGCCCAATTGCGTTGATATCAGTTTTATGTTTTAAGTTCATACATATCGTACAATAGGTATTTCCCATAGCATATAAAGAGATTTTCGAGGGATGCTGATCCAACACTATTAGGCTCTCGCCGAATTCCCTTATCTCTCGAAATATAATATCCATCACAGATTGACCGCCCACAAGCGATCTTCTTTCATCTGACAAAATATGATGAGCTTCTTCAATTACAATTGCATGTTTGAAATCCTCCCTTCTTTCCTCTGTCATACGCTTATGATGCAGATACAAAAGCGATGATTGCACAAAAAAAGTCTTGTCTGACTGAGTAAGGGCGTCAAGTTCCAAAATAACGTTCTTATCAAGGATATGGTCAATACTTTTATTATTATTTGAATTGACCAGTTTATCCATATCACCAAAACAAAGCGTTGATAAAGCCCTTAATGTTGAAGAAAGCCAACCAGATTCTCTGCCTCTTGTATCCATGTTCCTGGCTTTGAGCATGACATCTTTAAATGTAGGCCATTTTTCGACAGTGCCATCATATACGCCAGCCTCCTCATACACAGCATTGACCGCCTGCTGAAGTAAAAATAAACAGCCATTCCCCAAGCAATACGAATGAGCAAGCACTTCATTTAGCTTTTTCAGCCAGGTTTTAGGGTCCGTACCTTGTGGTGGGATCAATGGATTGAATTTAAATGGTGCAATATTTCTGCCTAATGTATAAACTTCTATGTCCTTGAATTCTGGCAACGAAAGCAAATCTCTGTAGTTTCGTTTCCAGTCAAAAAGCAAAAAGGGTTTTCCTTTTTGTTTGAGCTGTTGAAGTATCAAAAAACCCACGTTAGTTTTTCCAGCCCCGCTTCTGCCAAGAATTGCCATATGCTGTATCCATTCATCTTCCCGTAGGCCGAATTCACAAATATCTTTATCGCCATACTTGACCGTACCAAGATGATATTCGCCCTCTGCCAGACCCTCATCCGGAGGTAGAAGAATAGTCTCACTCTGGCCTAATTTCGGAGGCATATATTTGGCTGTCAAAAGCTGAAGATAGTGCTCAATTTGTTTTTTGCCCTCATCATCTTCCGCCAGGTAGGCTGCATAAATTTTATCCATCTTTGGCCCTAAGATGGGTTTTAGCTTCAGGCAAAGCTGCCGTATATTCACAGGGCTTGTGCTATCTGCCATATTCAGCCTCCACGTCGTAGAAAACTGAACATCTGTCTCTGGCAGCCTTGTATTGGCCGGCACCTTCAAATAATTTTTCTCTTAGTTCAACAGTGTCTTTCCAGAATGTAAGCTCTTCTTCTCTTCTCTGGCTTTCGAGCTGTAATAACTGACCTTCCAGGTTTGACTGACGTCTGGCTTGATCTGGAAAATTATTGATTTTAACCCCAAACAAACTTTCCTGGATTTTGATATGGCTGTGGTCAATGTCCCTGATATGATTTTTATGTAATTGACATCGCTCATAGAACAGATTTGCAATGTGTTTAAGAGAGGTAGATTGTTGTTTTATTTGGCTGCCGAATATCTGTTCAGAAACAGTCTGACCTTTGTAATTATTTTCAGACCATAGTACCTTGTGCAGTAAGTCAGCATCAGGTTTTAATTTTTCAAAATAACCGTTTGAGGGCCATTGTAGCAAAGATGAATGATCATATTTCTTATCATCCTTTTTGGCAGAGTACTGACTCTGTTGGAAATACAAATTCCTGATTTCGTAGGTTTTATTCGGCATCATTTTGTTTTGTAACTCTTCAGTGGTAATAATAAGAAAATGAGGTTTATAAGCTTTGCGTTTTTAGCCTCTTTGTACTTTCCCATGTCCCAATACATTGTCTATTTGGGATAAATTTATTCAAAGATGTGATATAGCAATATGTCGAACGGTTGTAGAACAAGAATTGGTTTATGCTGAAACAGAAAGCCAAAAAGAATTCATAGAATATGGCTTGAAATCTTATGAAGAGAATGGCTTAATTCAAATCATAGATATTGATTCATCTACTGTTATCCCAGCCTATGATGCGATGGTGATGAACAGCCGTCTCGGCTCGCGTATTCTGGAGATTCTGATGAGAGGTGTTTCAACAAGAAAATACAAAGAGATTTTGCCGGAAATGGTTGATACAGTTGGTGTAAGTAAATCACAAATCAGTCGGGAATTTATGGCCACCAGCGAGAAATAATTCAAGCAGCTCTGTGAATGACGGTTTGATGACAGTAATATCCTGGCTATCTATATTGACGGTATTGTGTTCGGCAATTGCCACGTTATTGTGGCTTTAGGTATCGATTCTGGTGGTTGTAAGCATGTTTAAGGACTTCGTGAAGGCAGCAGTGAAAACAGCCGAGTAGCTACTGACCTTCTCAATGACATAGTTGAACGAGGCGTCAAGCCGGACCGTCTGCGACTGTTTGTGATCGATGGCAGTAAGGCTCTGCGTTGTGCTATCAACGGTGTTTACGGCTCGAAGAATCCTGTACAGCGTTGCCGCAATCATAAGATTCGCAACATCTTCGTAACCTGCTAATCTGCCGTATACTGACTGTTTCAGTAAAGCAATAATATTGTGCTGAGTGTTCCTGCTTTTGCGGTTGTTACAAAAATCTGATTCAATCATAGTGGTTAGTCCTAACGCTTCATCAAGTTCTCGAAAAGCCAATAAACCCGCATCGCTGGTGACTTTCACTCCGTGAAATTCAAGCTTCAATTTTTTATCAAAATTGACTCTCAAAGCATCCTTTTTGCCTTCACCCATAAGGTTCTTCCTTTTTAATGGCCTAATATTGATTAAATCCATTCCATAGGCTCTATACTATCAAATCAGCATTGGACGCACTATTTTTATATGGGAAATCCGGGTAAAGTGTGATCCATTACACATTACAATTTAGGAATCAACGTACCGAAACTCTCTAGTAGATCGAGAAACTGGTAAGCAGTTTGACGTATATGAATATCCTTGTCTTTCAGCAACTCAGCGATTTTCTGTGCATCTGCTGAATCAAGATAGAAGAGTATTGCGCCAAGCAAGTCTAGTGATGGCCACCTAATCGAATCTTCTCCATTCTTTGAGAGCTCCATTAATTGATCTTTGTGATCGTAAAGTAAATCTATAGGAACGCTTTTTCCTACATCATATAAGAATATGTTCATTGGTTTCGTCATACATGATTTTAGTAACTTGCACTTTTGTTGATAGCTCAGTATAGGCGTAGCTTTTTCGATGAATTTGCAGTATCTATTATCTGAGTTATGATCTCCGAGAGTTGCCCTTACCTGAAGAAATTTGTAAACCTCTTGCTTTTCTTTCTTGTCACTTAGCCTAAAAGCGTCCTGAATCTGTTGTCTAAGAGAACTAAGATATTGAGGTTTTTTAAACATTCGGGATGACCTAATTTGTGAAATCTGATCATATGATAACCTTTTCTTTAGGACAGGATTGATGTGATGCTCTAAATAGAATAGTCTTGCCGATATTCTAAGTAGCATGGGGTGTATCTGTCCGATAGGAAGTTTACCTGGTAGATAAACAAACAATTCGTCCACATAATGTTGTGTCACATCATCTCCTTCTTCCATCAAAGCTAGCAAAAATTCAATGTGTGTTTGGGAAAGACGGCTTTTGTGTTTAACCATGCACTCAAAAATTGCTGCTCGTATTCCCATGTTTCGATGTTCAATCGATGGGATGAAGTCGTATAGTTGTTTGGGGGTAATTCTACCCCTAAGCTCTGCCAATAGAAGTATTGCACTCTTTGTTGTTTCATTCTTCTTGCTTTTGGCTAAGTGGAGAAGTTTGCTTTTACACGTAAATAGTTTTTCTTTTGGCAACTGTTTTAAAATTCTGAACGCATTTTCTCTAGTAATAGAATTCGGGTTCTCCAAACAATTTATAGCTGCTCTGATATGTTTACTAGAAAGTTTTTTGGTGGAACAAGTAGTGGGTATATGGTAATGACCACAAAGAGCCGCTTCAATAATCCTATCCCTCAATTCAGATGACAATTCACTCATGTAACGACATAATGTGTATCCTGCAGCCCCCTTTATTTTCTTATTGAGACTCTCCAATAACTTAACAAGTGTCGGAGCAAATTGTTCAATGACTTGACATCTTTTCGTAATAGACAGGTCTTTGGTTAAATTCACGAGTCCTACTAATATGCGACATTTCAGTTCCTCCTTTAGATCCGGGCGTTCCAGTAGTTTTCTTAGGATGGATGCATGGGTTAGTGGCTTTTTTTTCATGGCTTTAAGTAAAACTGTTATCAGAACTGGACAGCTATATAGAAAAGCCGACCCCATACCCTCATTCGCATGTTCCTTAATTAGTTCATCAATAAACATAGAATCATTCTGGTCAAACACACTCTCAATTAGTCTTGCAAATTCCAAAATTATGTTTTCATATGATCGAAATGCTGGGAGCAGTTTTAATATGGTCCTCTGTTTGGAAGAATCCGGTACTTTCAGCCAACCAACTATTTTACGTACTGCGTGCTCGTTGAGCTTATGGTATAAGCCTAGCTCCGAAAGAAGGTAAAATGCTCTTTGGTTAACATCGTATTCAACACTATCGAGTAGAGGTAGTGCTCTGTTGACTATCGTCAAGATTCTATTTGGGCGTAGATGGCAAATTATTGATACAAAACTCTTATAGTTTTGCTTATGCCGAAGAGCTAAATCTATCAACTTAGAACATTCCTTATCACTAAAACAATCCCTTAGTGCCGCCTCCTCTAATATCCCTTGTATCTTGTTTTGCTGGTAACTTCCTGTTGGTGACTTTTCAAGTAAATTTATAAGTTTATTTATCTCTTCCAATGACAGTGTTGGTGTCATGGCTTCTAGAGACATAAAAGTTGAAGCCTCACATCTGCTCTTTTCAAATTGGCTTTTGCTTGCATTTGCAACGATATTCAATAAAAATTTCTTCGCTTCAGGAATATTTAGCTCAGCAATTGAATATGTCGCGCTGTGTATAAAAGGTTCTTGTTTAGTGTATAATTTGAGTTCTCTGAATAAACGTGATTCTATATCTAGAGGGAAGGCGAATTGTTTACAGCACTCCGTTGCTAAAAAGAGGCGTGAATGTATACAGGTATCTTCACCGCGAGATGGATAAATTTGTTCAATAAACTGTTCCCCTTTAAGGCCAGCCAAGAAACAAATAACTTGTCGGAGGTTTGGATTCCATATTTTTTTGAGAACACAATGAATCCTGTCTGGTTTTTGTACAACCCATTCAGCAGCCAGATATTCTTGGAATGACTGGTGGGTAAAAAAAAGAAAATCCTTATCTCCTTTTCCCGACCACTCGACTATCAAGTTTACTAAACCTGATTTGGTTAAAAACTCGCCTTTTCTCCCCGTGCAATCATCCGGCAAGCGACCTTTATCATAACAGAATTTTAATGGAATTTTCTGAATGTGGGGCTCTTCCTCAGCGAGTGCATCATATGATATCCTTCTCAAACTCTGCCTTATCTGTGTTCGCGAATCAGGATCCAATCTGGCTTTGCCATGTTTATATTTTGAAAAGATGTAACCGATAAATTTTTCGTAAAGCTCTGAACGAGTTCTAATATCTTTGTCCTCTTTTTCTTCAATAAGCATCCGTACCATATATGCCAGCATTGGTATGGCAACTAAATACTGGGCATTTATAAAAAGTTCTCTGGCTCGTTTGTAGTGCTCTCCGAAATATTTTTCTTGGGCAATTGTGTCAAATTGCTTCAAGCGGAGGAAAGCAAACTTCTTATTATCTTCCATGTTTATAGCTGCTGATGGTCGTGAGGCTATAACCACATTGTTATCCACTAATTTTAGTATTGTATCCTCAATCAACTCTTGATATTTTCCTCCTCCACCCTTGATTTGATCTAGCCCATCAACTAACAAAATAATATCTTTCTCAAAAGCTTTCAAAAGAAAATTTATAACCTTATCTTCATGTATTTTAAGCTTGAATCGTTTAGCAAGTTTTTTTGCAAATTCGCGAGTATCTTCGGGGTTCCATTTTTCTATTTTTGAGGCATCTAGAAAAATAGGGATGAGGTGTGTTTTCTTTTTCTGCAAAACTTTTGTTTGTAAATGCCTTAAAAAAGTTGTCTTGCCTCCTCCTGCATCAACACTGAGGATATAGGTGCTCTCTGACTCAAGTAAAGAATCTATATTGAAAGATTTCCAAACTCGATTATGGTCATATGATTGTGGCTCTTCAAACTCAGTTGGTTCGTCAATATCATTCTGTTGTAGCTTTGTCTTGATAAACCCAATCTCCATACTAAGGGGCTGATAATCATCTCGGCCTTTGAGTTTTTCTGCTAGAGAAGACAGGGCATTTTCTTCCAGTTTTTTCCTTAATTTAACTTCGATTAAATCTTTCCAGAGATTCTCAAAGAGTTTTTCAGTTGCAGGTCCATCTAAATCTTTCTCCTTCTTTTTATTGTAGCATTTAAAATGATATCCCGTGAATAAACCACCTCTACCTTCCTTACGTGAAATACAAATTACTATACGCCTAGAATACAACGGATCAATTGACTTGGAGAATTTATTAGTTAAATATTTGTTTAACTCTTTGGCTGCCTTAGAAACCGTTGCTTTGAGCATGCCAATATTTTTAGCTGAGATCGGCTTTTTACTTTTTAGCAATACTTCAAGCAAAGTTAATTCATCACCTTCGCCTTTTTCCTCTACCATACCTGACAGTAAGTTTGTATGGACAGGCTCCTGATTAAGAAATTCCCGCACGGGAATAAGTTGTTGTTTTGCCAATGCCTCCGCTGCTGCCCTTGACGATATTATCTTTTTTTTTATCAATTAGGCCTCCATTGTCGGTAAATTTAAAATCTCCTGTTAGCAACCCATTGTTCTGTTCTCACCAGAAACAATTATATGCTAATAAATGTATATAGCCAAGTCAAAGGCTGTCAATGGAGTGTGTTTTTATCCTTCCCTAATTTTTTTTATAGGATCAAGAAATTTATGCCCTATTTACAACCGAAAAACGGACATTTCTAAACATTTTTTCAAATTCTCAGTTCGTAACCACTTCACTCAGCCAAGTTTCTTCACAACCAGCCTTTTTCAACAAACAGATTATCTTTCCTTAATTTCTTTTATGTAAGGCTCTTACGTGACTGTGATTCACAGGATTTATTTAAAATGCTCCGAAAGGTGCCTGCCAGTTGGACATTCCCATGGACAATTCGAACTTCAGCTAATACTGAGACAATTTCAAGATGGTCGTTCAATGTATTTAACTACTGTATACTGCGGTGTATGAAGAGTTTGTGCTTTGTCTGACCCACCAGACAAAATCCCCGGAATACTGAACTGCAAATAAACTGGATGGGGGTGCTATACCTATCTTATACCTTAAGTAATGTAGTAAGTAGAAAACGACAGTACTTGACAGTGGAGAATAGATATTGGCTTGTGAAGCTTACATAGTGCATCCAAAGATAGATGCCGTAGATCGAAATGTTTTCCCGAGTCTGAATTATGAGCTTAATTCTTTTCTTGTGTCTGCGTTCAATTTTTGAAAATGTTTGAAAATCTATTAAATTTTGATTTTTATAATTGCTCAGATGAGGAGCGGAGAAATTGGCTCCTGCAAGTATTCCCCATTATGAAAATGTCTCTTAAAGTTGCTAAAAGGCAATGTGCTCGAAAACAGCTTTCCTGTGAGAGTTGCCAAATAAAAGCTGAATGTGATCAGTATAACAAAGGTGAGGAAGATATAAGGTGCTTAATTTTAGAGCCCTTAATTTCTGGAAGACATGAGGGTACTGGCTATCGCGAAAAGAATGCAGGCTTTTTAATCAAGGAGTTCAAATACCAGGACTCCGATAATCTTGAAGATACCAACCAAACAGGCAACACCGCAAAAGTTGGTCGAAGTGAACTCAAATCTATAAGGAAGATAAGATCGGATGAACAATTGATGCTTTATAAAAACTGCAACCATTCTTTTACAGAACAACAATGGGATGTAGTTTACCTGAAGCTTGCCGGTGGACTGAAATATAGAGAAATTGGAGATCTCTTAGGTATTTCCACCAGCGCTGCCAGCGATCGATTTAGCAGAGCCAAAAGAGATATGGTAAAATCTTATCGTGAGCGACGTGAAAAGAACTCGAATAAAAAAGCTGACACGTAATTACACGTAAAAGTACGTCAAAATCTTCATATTACAGAAAGGCGTATAAAAAACGACATGAATATGACAAGTGAAAAAATTAACACTGCCCTTAAAAGCTATCAGATCCAGGCCGATGACTGGAACCACCAACCTTTGGTGGAGAATCTTCACATTTGGTCAGAAAGATTCCACTCTGGGTTTAAACTCAAAACAAATTTACCAGTCCTTACGCTGGATAAATTACGCAATACTTGTTACGGGCATTTTCGCCCCGGGCGTAATGGCTTTGGGCTGCGAAATGAAATCGCCATCAATGAGAATTACATCAACGCTAAGAATTATTGGCAAGCCTTGGGAACATTATTACACGAATTGTTACATGCAGAACAAGAGCAAATAGGTAAACCTGGTAAGTCAAACTACCATAATAAAGAATTCAGGAGCAGGGCTGAATCCCTCGGATTGATAGTGGACCAATGGGGACATACTTCATATACCCCAGCCCCTTCACCTTTTTGGGACTTATTAGAAAAATATGGCATTGAGGTGCCTGATCTCAAAGAACCAGAATCAGTAATTGTTTCCAAACCAGGTAATTCAAAGCTGAAACTGTGGTTTTGTTCCTGTGACTCACCAGTGCGTATACGAGTCGCTATCTCCGATTTTCAAGCGAGATGCCTTAAATGTGGCCAATTATTTGTGAGGAAAAGTTGAATAACAGAGTCAAACAATACTTTTTACGAAAGAAGTAATAATTTAAGAGGTGTACAAATGAATGATGCAGAAAAACGACAACATTTTAAAGAAAGGCTTCAGTGTTTTCTGGACAGAGCATGTGAGGCAGAGGAGAAAAAGGACTATTTTACAGCCGGGCGGCTCTTCAGGCTGGCTTTATTTTCTGAGGCTAAACTGCGACCTGATGTTAATAACGCCTATGGATACATCTACAAAGCTATGCCCATATACTAAGAATTGGGTAGTTGCACATGGCAATTGGGATGTGGCAGATGAATGAACTGCAAAAGAAATTCTTCCCAAGAGACTGAGGTTGTTCAGCAGAACTAAATTTTAAAACACTTGTATTTGATTCGGTAACTTTTGAGATTTGATGAGGAAAGCAGATGGCCTGGAAAAAAAATCGTACAGATAAGATCGGTGATTTATTGAGATTTAGTGCATATGCCTTTTTAGCGTTCGATGCGATCATTCTGGCGGCTTTTACATTCTGGTTCACGGGAAAATTCATACGGCATCTAATGCGTTGGCTCAATGATGTATTTTTTAGCCATTGGTAGCAACATATGGAGAATTGGAATGAGTATTCTGAGGAAAATCAGGAAGCTAATAATAAGTCAAAATCCGCAAACAGGCAAGATTGATAATTTAGGAGAAAACAATGAATATCATAAATTTTCTGACGAGGACGAGGGATTGGAAAGCCTTTATGTTGAGCAGAGAAACAGTCTGCATTGCGGCTGCATTGGTCTTCCTCCTGGTGGAAGATGTGCAGAGTGTGGACAAATATCATGTGCAGAGTGCTATACACACTGTGGAGGAAGCAAAAACCCTGTCCCCCAAGGATGTCAAAAACCTCTGTGTCGTGAATGTTCCTATTATTTACAACTTCCGGATGGCAGAACCATACCGTTTTGCAAAAGCTGTCACGGCAAGATCGTACGCAAGCAGCGATGGCAAACCACCGGCCGAGCCTTACTGCTGCCATTTATTGACGACAAGGAAAATAAAAATGGATGAAAAATCGATACTTAACAATTTGGATAAAACTGTGTTGGCTGGGATGAAACTGAATGCGTTTAACAACCTCAAAGGTCAAAAGCTGCTTATACTCTACAACCAGGGTATTACAGATCCCTTTGTAGTCAGTTGTATCAACAATATTGTTGCCAAAGCGCTACGTCGAGAAATATTCAGACGTTTACCGTTCAAACAACCTCATTTGTATCAAGGTGATTTTATTGTCGGCGCCGATGAACACGGAAACCCGATAAAGGCTTTCATCCAATATTTGAATGCAGGGACTTTAATTGTAGCCAACACCGGAGCAGGAAAAACAACACTTATTATTTTCTATGCCGTTCAGATTGCACCTCATGTTCGCGGTATGTGGCTGATAGATTTGCGTAAGAAAGAATTCAGGTTCCTTCGAAAGCACTTGGCTAAACAAGGCATTGACCTGATAATAATCAGGGGCAGACAGTTTCGAATAAATCCCCTCCAGGTACCATCAGGAGTTGACCCCAATGAATACGCCTCTGTCATCGCTGATCTTCTTGTCAAGGTCCTGAACCTTCCACCCAGGGCGTCAGTTTTATTGAAAAGCACAATCATAAAGTTATACCGAAAGTATGGCATATTTAACGGCAGCGAAATGTATCCTACCCTTTTCCATTTGTTTGAGGCTATTCGCTGTAACAAACATGCAAATCCTCAGGCCCGCCTGGCTATACTTGATAATCTTGAAGCTGTCCTGCTGGCTTTAGGGCCACAGGTGCTTGGCTATCATAAAGGTTGGGATATTGGTGAATTGGCCCAATTACACCTGGTATTTGAACTGACGGGTTCGCCTGAAACTGTTCAGGACCTGCTTCAGAATTGTCCTATAGCATCAGAATTGTGCTCGCGTTTAGCCAGGGGCGTATCAAATCGGGGGATGGATTTATGGATAAGCTTTGATGAGGGACAACGGGTTTTTTCCCAGCGAAAGGAATCCTCAGGCTATCATGGAAATACGATTACGGATATGGCTGGCCTTGTCAGAGGTGCTGGTATAGGCCTGAGTATATCTGTTTTGTCCCCGGATAATCTTTCAGGCAGGATACCAAGCATAACATCAACGAAAATAATAGGTCGATGCGGCTCAGTCCCGGATTACAAATCAGCGGGTAGTTCCATGGGCCTGACACAGGAACAGATATCCTGGTGTACCCACAATCTTAAACCGGGGCTATTTGTAGGACAGGTTGGAGAGGGCAATTGGCGATATCCGTTTTTGTTCAAGGTGCCGGAACTTAAGCGAGACCATCTGCAGCCAGTAACAGATCAGGAGGCTGACGATAGCCTAAAACCATTGGAATCTTTAACAGTTATACCTGCAACAGAATTTTCAAACTGGTCAGGGGTTGAGAACATTGAATTAAAAAATGATTCGCACGGTAAAAAATACGGTGATTTGAGTCCGAGTGAATTCAAATTTATTCTGGCGGTAGTCGAGCATCCGATGTGTCCATCCAGTGAGTATGCCAAGCTTGCCGGTATAGGTCCCAATACAGTTCAGCGAATTCGCCCTGTTCTTATTGAGAAGGGTTTTATTAAAGAACATAAGCTAAATACCGGCAATCGCGGACGAAGTACAATATTAATCGAGCCACTTGAATTAGCCAAGCAAACGGTCACTGACTATAAGGAATGAGTAACTATGCGTGGAGATACTTTACATAATTTTATTGCGACTGGCACTGAAATGACCGCAGGCAGGTTCTTTGCCTCTGTCGGTACTGAATACCAGTTTACCAGAAGCGGTGTAACTACCTATTTTGATGTCTTTGCATGGCAGGGTTGTATTGCTCTGGGACTTGAGGTTGAAACCACACTTCGCCATGCCATTGACAATGCAAAGAAGGCTGCAACGGTGGATGTGCCGTTATGGGTCATAGTACCAACTCGAAAGTTGAAGCTTGAACTTATTCGTAGGTTAGAATCGCTGGAACTTAGACCTGGCGGTGAGCCTGTAAACGTACTCTTACTTGGCCAATTAGAGCGTATGCTTGTGAATTATCTGTCCAAGCGGATGGCTAATTCGAATGAAAATACTTCAGATATTACCGGAGAGCAAAATCAGTCATGAGAATCAAATGGGAAAACATAATTCCTTTGGTAGTCATTATTACCCTGATTGTTTTGTTGGTAAAGCTGCCATCGTTGCTGGAAAGTCTATCAGACGATTTTGGAGCACTGCATAGCAGCGACGGTGACCCTGTGTTTGGCCTTATGTCGCTTGGCCTGATATGTGTTACGGTTTTGGCAATATTCAAAGTTATCTCAAATAACAAGCGATAAGGTCAAAAAAATTATTTTTCGCCTGTAATCGGGCAGAAAGGAAAGGTGTTATGAAAAAGTTAATTTTAGTATCGGTTGTGTTGTTATTGGCGATATCAGCTTACGCAGACACCTCCTGTGACAGCAGTAGGGAGAAAAAGAACATCTCGTTGAGTATCATTATTGATACCGGTCCATCGAACAGACAGGCCTGGAATATGTTTCAGGTCGCAATTTTGGAAATGGCCTATCAGCTGAACTGCGGCGATAAAATTAACATATTCACCGCCCATCCGGGAAAACCACGACTTAGGATAAGCCATGTAATCGGCCCTGAAGATAAGTATGGTCCGAGCGATATCATCAGAGAAACTACTTCTTTTTCCAGAGAGTTCTTGTTCGGAGCAAATTTGAGCAGGGCTGTAGAGACTGTATTTGAGGATTTTCGTCGAGAGGCAAAGGATTACCGGTGCTGCCTGGCGGTTTTAAGCAACGGCAAGATCGATAACAGACAGGTCGCTCAAATCAAAAGGCTTGCCGTTGCCTTTAAGGCAAGAGACTGGCCTTTACGATTCATCTGTGAAAAAAAACAGGCCAATCGTCGACTCCTGGTGGCAGGCAATGATCAGCAACTGGATTTGCGACTGCTCGGCAAACCGGAGCTTGCTGCCTGGATAAACGCGGCAAGAAAACCAGCTGTGAATGTGGTCAGGCTGGCCACAAATTCATCGAAACCCATAGAAAGAGCTGCCGAAAAATCTACACAAGATTCCGGTACCGGTAAGGCCAAGGATTCAAACGGTGAACCTGTTAAGGTCGAGATAACCAATATGCCAAGACTGGGAAAGACTCTGCTCGGCGTAAAACAGGAAAATTCCAAGCCAGTTAAAACCACCAAAGAAAAACCATTGGAATCTAAAAGACAAGTTGATCCCGGTAAAAGCATCAACAAAAAACGCCGGCAAAGCGGTTTGTGGCTATTGATATTGGCTATCCTGTCAGGCATTAGTTTGGTCGTCGGTTTGGGGTACTGGCTTAAAGACAGTATCTTCACAAATTCTTTTTGCAGACAGATTGAAGACCAAATTGATAGCCATGAAGTCTTTCAACAGCGATTAGTAGGATTTGTTGAAGATCGGCGTCAGGATCTGGGCGATATTGCCACACTTGGAGAAGTCATTATCGGTAGGGGAATAGGCTCTTCTATTTTTATTGATAATGAAAACCTTGAGGAAAAGCATGTAAGGATATTCAGAGTTGGTAGAAAGATGAAAATCCAGAATCTTGCTCCCTCTTCTATATTTGTAGATGGTGCACAGTTAAACCGAAAGCAAAAAACAGATTTGATACTGCCGACTGAGATAGAACTTACTGGTGATGTGCATATAAGCTTAATTTGCGAACCTTTTAACCTGGTTGAAGATGAAAGAGGTGATACTAATGAAGAAAAAATTATTTGAAACTATTAAAAAATTGTCACCTAACGGCCTTATGGTTTTGCTGGGCAGCAGTGCTAACAAACTGGGGATAGGTGTCAGAAAAACAGAGGCGGTTTGTGGTCTGTTAACTGATGAGCAGAAACAAAAGATATTGGCCTTTGATGCCCAGGATGTGCATTCTGTCTTTGATGTGCCAATAGTGGATAAGAGTTTGGAAAAGATTGAACTTGGTCCTAACGAACATATCCCTGCTGAGATGGGTGACTCTGAAAGTCTTGCCAAGGCAGAGCGTGATAAAAAGTTGTGGATGGTAGCATCCCAATGGCACAAGAGGCCTGGAGTCTGTAGGGATAACATTGGTACAGGTGGAAATGGCCGAATAGGCCATGCACTTTTGGCATTGAATCAAAACAAGTTCAGACGCAAGATTAGACGTAACCTGCGTGAAATTGGTGATTATCAATTACAGCGGTTCCATATGGCCAAAGACGAAAGTAAAAAGGCCAAAAAGTTTATTCCTGTATTTGTGTGTTTTAGCTGTGTGGGAGGTTTTGGGACAGGAGTTTTATTTCGAGTCCTTAATATCATTCGCGAGGAAGCTCGCGATCTGAAGCTTCCAGTTAAAATCATTATTATGGGCCTGATCAGTGGCAGCCTGGAGCCGGTTGATGCAGAAACCGCAGCCCGAAACCAGGAATTGGTCTTATGTGAACTCCAGGCACGATTAGTTGGAGAATACAGGGATATTGGAGATGAAGATTCCGTACATGAACCACCCTGTGATTCTGTTATTTTAATTTCCAACACCAATAATGATGGTGAATTCAACAACCTTGACAGGCTTATTGCAGTAGCTGCCCAGCATATATTCTATTTTTTTCACACACCATTTGGCCGAAAGATCCAGGAAAAAACCGTTGATATAGAAGAACACTGGCACGAAGACTACCTTGGTGGACGGCGTTGTGTCAGTACCTTTGGGTATTCCAAGATACACCTGGATATGCCACGACTGTTGCTGTGTATAGCCCATAAACTGGTCAGTTTATTTTTGAACTCTCTACTGGTTGACAAGGAACAGCCGAATGCAATTAAGCTGGTTAATATTATCACCACCGAAATTGCGTTATCTGAAACTGAAACTCACAGTCTGGCCCTTGAGCATATTTTTCATTTACGCAGTTTGGGTAACAACGACGCCCGCCAGCATGCAATTACCTTATTTCAGCAGCGGGCAGGACATCGGTGGGGATTTGGAGGATGTTGCGATATGGACGAGGCGAGCAGATACACACTGGATGTGGAATTGCCTCAGCGGCTGGTACCTCAAATCCAGAGAGAGACGCTGAAACTTGCTGATGCTGCAGCAACGGCTATCAGTAATAAAGTAACAGCCCTGCTTTGCGAACGTGATGGTATATCCAAGGCGACGCAATTTCTTGAGGGCTTATATAAACCGTTAGGAAGATTCGAAAAGGTCAATCAAGCGAAACTTAAGAGAGCCCAAAGCAAACAAAAGGCTATAAATGATATGCTCGGGCGAGCAAGGAATCTGCTGAACAAACTCAAGGGCAGGTTCTGGTTATGGCGGCTGTTGAGCTTTTCGACAAAAAGGGAAATTCGGCTCATATTACCTCCAACTACAGAAAAGGCCATTCATAACCAATTGGAAATCAAAGGTCGGCTTGCCATCGTTAACGACCTCTACCCAGGAATTCGTCAGATAATTGCTGAACAGCTAACCGAAGTACACAAAATCACTGAAAATGTAATTATTGTAAATAAAGATGTAGTCAGTGAAATCGATCGCTTGCAGAAGTTTAATCCAATACTGCTGGTACCGGTCGGCAATGAAATGGTAACCAGTGATTTTATTGAAAAGCAGTTTAAGGCAGTCCTTGCAGCCGAAGATGGCGAGGAAACAATCGCCCAGAAGACTTTTGAGCAGTTTTACAGTTTGCATAAGAACCTGAAGGCCTTTAATCACCGTGAACCCGGAGAGATAAAGATTACCCTTCTGGAGTATTGCATCGATACGGCCTACAGAAATCTGCACCATTTAAATGTCGCGGATGTCTTTAAGGAAAACTGTAAATCTCTTACCCGGCAGAAACAGTGTATTGCTCAGGCTATCGCCGAAAGCCGCGGCAGACTCCGTATCACAGGCGAAGCTGACGAAGTTATACCAACAATGAAGTTTATCGGTGTTAATGACAGGAATGTTGGTGAATGGATGGTGGGGCTTGCTAATCAGATAGATACGCAAAACGGTGATTGGGAATTCGTTGAAATAAATGACCCTAACACCATTGTATTGTTCCAGAATCGCTGCCAGGTCTCACTTGCAAGGATAATTAACGAAATGGCCCAAAAGTGGAACCGGCCGGACGATTTGCAGGTACGTACTCAGCTTGGCTCTGATCCACTACTGTCGTTAATCCCATCAGCCAGTCCATCAACCGAAGAAATCCATACAGTAATTGCGATGGGTTTAATATCAGATCAGATTAAACGAACAGATAGGGGATACAAGCTAAATGGCCATATGCTTGAGCCGGTCTACCTGGGCAAATCACTCGAAGATATCAGCAGAAGTATTACCAGTAGTTATCCACAAACCGTTCGTTTATATAGAGGGTTTTTGCACAAATTAGTTAAGCAGGAGCATGGAATTGTCAAGAATCTCGATACCGTTATCAATACCGTTGATAAGTCAAATAACAGTCTGCTGGCCCACGAACTTGGTAAGGTACCGTTTGTCAGGGCGCAAAAGATAGCTGATGCTTTAGTACCGTACCTCAGGCGTTTACCGTTTAACAGTACTAATGGAGGCAAAAAGCATTGCAGCGATTAAGAAGAATAGCGTTATTAACAGCAGGAAAAGAAAGATATTGAAAATGGAAAAGAATACCACAGGAACAGATGTTAACCAGGTGAAGATAACGAGCCTGTCTAATATTCATGGCCAACCTCAGGTGATTGATACCTTGCAGCTTCATCTACGTGCACACTTCAGTATCAGGGCGACTTCCGGCAGTCCCGATTCGTCACTCGGACCGGTTATCTTAACCGGCCCAAGCGGCACCGGAAAGACTATGGTGGCTAAGGCAATTCATGCAGAACTTGGAAACCTGAATCTGTTCGAAACTAATGGCGTAACTGTCAATAACAAGCTGGAGTTGTTCTCGATCCTCATTAATGCCGATGCAAACACAACAATATTTATTGATGAAGCACAAGGGATGAGTGCCAAAACTCAGCAAATCCTTCTGACAGCCATTTCTGAAGGAAATCTGTATGTACCTGCCAACATCGCTTCCAGGTACTCCCATGTTATGCCGCTTGCAAAATTTACATTAATCCTGGCAACAACACACGAATACCAGCTTCGGGATCCTCTGAGAAACAGAATGAGGATATATTGCCGGTTCGATTATTATTCCGTAGACAACCTGATGGAAATAGTGCGCCAAAGAGCAAATGCTCTTAAATGGCAGTATGAATCTGATCAGGTTCTAAAAATGATCGCTCAAGGGGCCAAGAAAACCCCTAGACTGGCTCTTAACAGAAATCTTCAAACCTGTTGGCATGTGACCAAAAGTCATGATCGTGATATGATTACCATCAATGATGCATACGAGGCTTTTAGTTATTTGCAAATTGATCAAGCAGGCCTGGACTCATTGGATCGATCCTATCTTAAGATACTGCTGGAGTACGGCAAATCCTCTCTTGGGGTATTGAGTTCAAAATTATCGCTGCCGGCCTTAACTGTTCAGAAAGTGGTTGAGCCATACTTGCTCAAGGAAAGTTTCATTACTAAGGATAGATCCACAAGGCTAATAACTCAAAAGGGCAAAGATCATATTAGAAATGCTTCAATTTTTTCTAAATAAGGAAATTAAAAAATGTTCTCAGATAATGATATTAAAGCCATCTGTTCCATAAGTGAACTGGCGAAAAGACTGGGTTTGTCAAGAGCAAGGTTCTATCAACTTCAAAAGATAGGTGTATTTCCAATGCCGCTCTATTGTATCCGGACCAAACGGCCGTTTTACCCTCTGGATTTACAGCAGCAATGCATCAGGATCCGCAAGACCGGGATAGGTCATAACGGGCAACTGGTTATCTTTTACAATCGCCAAAAAGATAAATCACAAAATCAACCGGACTCCGGGTGTAAGCAGCTTAGAGACACCTTAAAACAGATGGGGTTGAATGTAACGCTCAATACCGTTGAAAATGCGATCAAGACCTTATATCCCAGAGGATTATCATCAGATACGAATAAGAATATCATTGCCCGCGATTTATTCCGGTATTTGAGACCAGGAGTGTAAAAATGGTGTCTAATTCTTGTAAAAATACTGTGTTAAACCTGCCCAATAACAGTGAAATAGTTGCTCAATTTAAAGGAGATAATTATGAAAACGTATGAATGGGAATTAAAAAGTGGTATTAGTCGAACAAAGGAATTTGAGAAAAAAGGCTTGGCCCAATTTGCCGTCAACTGCGGCTTAAAATGTGGGCATGGCTGTACATATTGTTCAACGGGCGCAATGTTGCGAACACACAAAGCTTTTAAAGTGTTAGGAGTAGATCCATTTGGCAATAGTGATGCAGTTGTCGATCCCGATACGCCTATGCGTGTAGCTCACGATGCACGAAATAAACGTGATAGGGGAATGATTCAGCTGTGCACGATAGTTGATGCCTGGTCACCGGAGGCACAAGAATATGGTTTGGGACGAAAATGTCTGGAGGCTATTCTTTCACAGCCCGGCTGGACCGTTCGGATACTAACAAAAAATGCTGCAGTAAAAGAAGATTTTGACCTTATCAGAAAATATCCCAACCGTGTTCTTGTCGGCTTGAGCATTACAGCGACAGTTGAGAAAAGTGACATTATCAAAATAATTGAGCCTAACGCTTCTACCATTGAAGAGCGAATGAAAACCTTAAAACAAGCCCATCAATTGGGACTGCGAACATATGGTATGTTCTGCCCTATTTTGCCAGGTATTGCTGACTCACCTGACAAAATTGATGAGTTAATAAAAATCGCAACAGATTGCGGCGTAGAAGAAATATTTGCAGAAGCCGTTAACTCAAGAGGACGTGGTTTTATCCTTACTCAGCAGGCACTTGAATCTGAAGGTTACATAAATGAAGCTGCTGCTATTGAAAATATTCGCAACAAAAAAAACTGGTCAAAATATGTTGTGCAACTGATTAAAAACGTACAGCAAAGTATGCGTAAATTCCATGATATTAACAAGCTAAGGTTTCTTCAATATCCGAGTGGACTAAGAGCAGAGGATATTGAGGAAATCAAAAAAGATGATGCTGGTGTGATTTGGCTATGAGCGACAGTTAACAAATGATATCCAGAATTTTATGATGATACAGAAAAAGCCAGTCAGTTTGAATCTTCAAAATACTGATAGTAAAAACTGTGCAGTATGTCAGGATTTGCTTATGTATATGGAACGATTTTTTGATATGCTCAATATCGCTCGCAGATCCACTGCATCAGATTGGCTGACTGTTGATGATATTGCCAAAGAATTGAAGGTCTCAAAGAGTATTGTCTATCGTCTTATTCGCCACGGTGAACTCGAAGCGGTTGACATTGTTGAAACCAACGGTGAAATTGCAAAAAAAGGCCATTACCGGATTAAGAGATCGTGGCTGAACCAATATCTTGAACGTAAAAAAGTAAAGCCGTTTACAAATATAACCATACATAGAACTCAATCAAGGCGTGTCCCAAAGGTTAAGAATCATCTTGGATTATAAGTTTCCTGCTGTTATTAATAACCCTGTCTGTTTGTTCCGAAATATCCTGCACATATGTCGTGGCCATTTTTAAATCCGCATGCCCTAATAGCCTTTGAACTGCAAATGGATCACCTGATTTAGCTGCTAATGTAGCCGCTGTTCTTCTAAGAGTGTAAAAGCCAACACCTTTTTCTGTTTTAATATTTGCTTTTTTGAGGAGTTTGGAAAATGATGCACTAATAGCATCATAACTTCTCCATTTTATAATTCCATCCTTGCCTTGCTTTCGTTCAACACGAACCCACTTGTTACCAAATCGGGTATTAAAAATATGTTCATTTATTTTTGGTACTGCTTCTAAACAGTTAATGGTTTCTTTCCACAGCGGCAAATTGCGATCTACACCGGTTTTTTTTCGGGCAAAATTTACACGACCTGTGGTCAAATCAACATGTTCCCACAACAACTCTGCACAGTCAGTACATCCAAAGCCACAATTCAAACCAAGCCATATCATTGCTCTGATTTGAGTATCAGCACAATCAAGTAGCTTCTGAATTTGACCAACAGTAAAAACGGCCCTTTTTGTTTTGGATTGTGTGATTTTCTTTATTGCTTTGAGGTTTGGAACAGTTTCGATAATCTCATTATTTGTTGCCCAGTTATACATGGCCTTGAATGAACTAATATGATTATTAATAGTATTTGGTGCTTTACCAACTTTGATCAGCTTCTTGCGGTAATTTTGTAAATCAATTGTTGTTATATTTGAAGCCAGACGATTTGGACCAATGAATCTTACGAAATCTCGCAAATGCGAGGTTTGGTCACAAACTTGGCGAGGTTTTATTTCTCCAATTTCAGAACGGGATTCTTGATAGTCCAAATATAAATTGCAGAGAGTTTTTAATGAAAAATTATCATTTGATTTAGGCTTAAAGCCTTTGCCGGCATGCAAATAAGCAGCCTGTTCAAGATACCTTTCGAAGGCAGCTTTTTTATCTGTTCCGAAGTAATAGAGTTTACCCTTTATTTTCTTGCAAAACTGGCCTGTTTTATGTAAAGTAAGAGGAAATTTGTCAGAACGAGTTTTTCTTTTAGAATTGGATTTTGCCATGATTAACATCCTTAACTGCGACCATAGAATTAAACAGTTCAATCAACACATTTACATTGTAAACTATGATTTGGTTGTAGTCAAGGTTGTATTAGCTAAAATAAGAATTTTTTCACATTGTTCTAAATACTTGTAGTTAAAGAGTTTGGCGGCGTAGCCAAGTGGCCTAAGGCGACGGTTTGCAAAACCGTTATTCGTGGGTTCAAATCCCACCGCCGCCTGTTCTTTTAGGGGGAGCTTACCGGCAATCCAGGGCACCGTGGCGTTGATTTTACGCCGGCAAATTGATATACTACTCAAACTGACCATCGGTCAGTTTGAGAATGTAAAAATTAAAACTTAAAAATCAAAATTGCGGAATCCCGATAAATCGGGATGGCTAATTTGTATGAATTCAAAGACAGTGCACATTGAAAGTTTTGGCTGTCAGATGAATAAGCTCGACTCTGCGATGGTGACTGCTGCGCTCAAAGAGGATGGCTTTATGCTCATCGATTCGGCGGCTGATGCCGATGTGGTTCTGATAAATACCTGCTCTGTTCGTGAACATGCCGAGAGAAAAGTTCTTTCGCATCTGGGCAATTTAAAGCATATCAAGCAGAGCGGTCGCGGCGAGATGGTGGTGGCTGTGATCGGCTGTATGGCTCAGCGGATGGGCGCCGAATTGCTTGAACATGAGGCGGTCAATATAGTCTGTGGGCCGGCACAAATACCGCAGGTCGTTACGTTTATCAACGATACGATCAGAGAAAAGAAAAAAGTATTGGCGGTGACAGAAGATATTCGCCGTGGTGATGGGGCGAACAGGGCGTTGGAGAATTTTGAATCGGTTTATGACAGTGACGATAAGACTGTGCCGAACCAGGCTTTTGTTAGAGTGATGCGAGGCTGTAATAATTTTTGCAGTTATTGCATCGTGCCTTATGTTCGCGGGCCGGAAGTTTCACGCCCGCCGCACGTAGTGATCGAGCAGATAAAGAGGCTGGCAGCTGAGGGCATAAAGCAAGTTACGCTGCTTGGTCAGGCGGTGAATCTTTATCAATACGAAAACGCCGGTCTGGCGGATCTGCTGGAGATGGCAAGTGACATCGACGGTATCGAGTGGATACGGTTTGTTACAAGTTATCCTGCTAAAAAAGGTTACAGGCGGCTGTTAGAGGCGATGGCCGATCTGCCTAAGGTTTGCGGGTATTTGCATATGCCTGCGCAAAGCGGCTCGGATAGGATACTAAAGGCAATGAATCGCAAGTACACTGCCCAGGAGTATATCGAGATGGTGGAAATGGCCAGGCAGATAGTTCCGCGGATCGCGATAGCGGGTGACTTTATTGTGGGCTTTCCCGGTGAGACGGATGAGGATTTTCAGCAGAGTGTCAGTTTAGTACAGCAAATCAGATATAAGAACTGCTTTGTGTTCAAGTATTCTCCGCGGGCGGGAACCAGGGCCGATGATAAGCTGGCGGATAGTGTCAGTCTTGAAGTTAAGAAGCAGCGCAATATCGAGTTGTTGAGGGTTCAGGAAAAGATAAGCGGCCAGTTAAGTGCCGGGTACATGGGGCAAAAGGTTCGTGTGCTGGTGGAGGGGCTCAGTAAAAAACCTCATCTAAACGCAGAGGAGAGCGAAGGGTGTCCGCAATTGGTGGCCAGGACAGCAGAAGATATGATAGTAGTATTCAACGGTTCGCCAGAATTGGCAGGGCAATTCACTGACGTTGAGATAGAAAAGACAAGCCCACTGACATTGTTCGGAAAACTTATCTAAAAAAATTAGACTTTCATCCCGGAGACGTGTGTCTCGAAAACCATTGTGCCGTCTACTACGCCTTGTATGTGTGCGCTGTATTTTCTGCTTTTGAATTTTGTGAGGTGTCCGAGCAGATATAGTCTCTGGCCCGGTACGACGGTTGCGCGAAACTTGGCGGAATCGATGCTGGCAAAGCCTATGAAAGCATCGACTTCGTAAACTTTTCTGACGAAAAAGCTGAGTAGTTGTGCGGCACATTCGACCATTATGACCCCCGGCATTAACGGTCTTTCGGGTATGTGGCCTCGAATCCAGAATTCATTTTCGGTGACGTCCTTGTATCCGAGGACAAGATATTTTTTTTTGTCGTACCACAAAATTCCATCGAGCTGCTGCATTTCAAAGCTTTGCGGATTTACCTGCAGTATGTCTTTCTGATTGAATATGGGCCTGGTGTTGAGGTCAATTTTTGACAGGTCGAACAAAAATGCTGGCGGCATAAGGGGCTCCGTTGCGAAAATCTTCGCGCAAAAATCAAAATACAACAATACCAGACCTTAACAGATAGCCGGGCCGGACATGCCGAATCTGTATAGATGTAACATTAGCTATTACAGGCAGTTACAGTACTTTACTGTGTTGAGCGAATTTCAAGGATGCGGTTGCGAACAACCTGCGATGCCTTTTTGATGTCCTGCATCTGCTTGCGAACCCGCGTCCCTGCGGCCTTGTTTCCACCTTCAGCCTTGTTCACATCGTTCTCGATTTCAGCTATCAGTGTTTTTAGAGCTTCATACTCTTGCATCTAACTATGCCTCCACTGTAATAATAGAATTAATGGGAATTTAACGTTCCACAGAGGCTTTGTCAAAGAAAAATAGCGTTTTTTTAAGAAAAAATCAATATTTTTTGCGGACGGATTCTTCGCTGATTTCGACAGAAATAGTTAACCAATTGTCATGCAGGAACTTGTCAGGGTCAGGGTTTTAATTTTAGTGTCAGTTCCGCGATTCTTTGGCCTCTTCTTTTGCATTGTTTTTCGACTCTCTCGTCAGGCTTACCGATCGAGACCGGCCCGTAATGGTCACCTTTGGGGTCGCCCTGTACTATCATCCCTGCGATGAGCATAGCTTCTATTATACCCATGATAGCGGTTTCATTTCCGCCTCCGATATTCGCGGCACTGCTGAAAGCTGCCCCGATCTTACCGTCGAGCTTGCCATGTGAAGTGACTGTATCGTCGATCAACTGTTTTATCGGCGCAGCCATGTGTCCGTAATATGTCGGTGTGCCCAGGACGATAGCATCGTAGTCGAGCAGGTCATCGGCTTTTACATTTTCAACGGATTTGCAATCGGTTGGCAATAGTGCCTGGTTCATCGCCTGAGTGATTATTTCGGCCATTGCCTTGGTGTTGCCTGTCCTGGAATAATATATAACTATCGCTTTTGCCATTTTGTCAGTCCTTTATTTTCTCTAATGGAATTATTTCTGGTTTGCTGAAGCCTTTGGGAACCTTGACATCGAAAACTTTTTTGTTCATTTTTTTGTTCACTTTAGCTTTGAGCAGTTTAATTTCATAGATGTCACCTTCGATACTTACTGCCATTATCCTCACCGGCAGGTTTAGTTTTGGGTCGATCCAGAAGTCGATGGTTTTATAGTCTTCTTTATAGATCGAATCGGGCTTGACTTTTAACAGCAGGTGAATTGGTTGGTTTTCTTTCGCTGATTCGATGATCGTTATTTCAAACTGTTCTTTCAGGTTGCGGGTTTCTGTAAAGCCGATCAAAGGAAAATGGTTACTTAAAATATCAAAGGCATTTGCCGGCTTGTTTGGATCGCTTAGTTCGTTTGCGTCTATCAATTGCCTTCGCTGGCAACTTTTGTTTTGATAGTCGAGTACGGTAAGCCATTTGCCGTCAAAAATATATTGACTCTTTTGGTTTTCCTGGTCTTCGTCGTCATATTTTACAGTATCGAAATTTATTGTCAGCTTTGAATCCGTATCGAATTTGCGGTAGTACAGGTTACCTTTTCTAACTGTCACAGAATCGAGCAGAGGCTCCTTGAAAAAGTATTCTATTTGCGCCTGGTAGGAACCGAGTTTTTCGGTTTGCTGGTTTAGCTTGTTTAAGATGTTCTCGACTGGGCTGGGCATCGATCGTATCGAACAGGTTGTTTGGCAAGCGTTCGGCGCTCTGCATGCGGAAGCGGTTAGTGCAAGGATTAAAAAAGTTTTGGTTAACGTTTTTCTGTTCATGGGCGATAGCTTTCTATATTTGGTTTGTCTGTTCAATAATTTGCAGTATCTGCTCGATCTTTTCAATGGTAAAATCGGCGTGTACGGCAAAATCTTCGGCGTCAGCGTGATTGGCAAGTAAAACCGCATTGGCGCCGGCGGCCTTTGCGCATAGCAGATCGAACAGGTAATCGCCTACGAGCAGGGTTTCGTTGGGGTTTACATCGAACTGACGACAAATTTCCAGTACGCCGAAAGCATCGGGCTTGACGGGGCCATCTTCTCTGCCGACTACTATGTCAAAGTGCAGATTATGCTTTTGGGCGACAGCGACGGCGTTGGCTTTTGTGTTGCGAGTTAAGACAGCGATGCCGATATCGCTTTCTCGAAGTCTCTGCAGCGTTCGTCTTGCTCCAGGATTCAAGGTGGATTTTGTTATAGCTTCGAGTTCATATTTATGAAGCAGTTTTTGGGCATGTGCACGCTGTGAAGGAGACATTGCCTCCATAGCCTCCCATACAGGACCTGAATCTTTGTTCAGTCCCATCTGTTGGCGAAGGGCACCAAAATCCAGGAAAGGCTCGGTTATTGTGCCGTCCAAATCAAATATTACCGCTTTAATTGACATCTTTAAGAATTACGAATATGTGAGCTTATAGTTCAGGATTTAGTTTCTTTTTACGCAGCAGTTCGATAAGATACCTTGCCGCCTGGCTTAACATTTTATCTTTTCGTATGATAATGCCGGTAGGCCTGTAGAAGTTTTCATCGGAAAACTCTACGGCTTTTAGTGTTGAGCTGGCAAGTTCCTGCGAAACGGCAGTTATGGGCAAAATGCTGACGCCGGAGTTTATCTCAACAGCACGTTTGACAGTTTCTATGTTATCGAATTCCATTACAGGGCGAAGGACAATATTGTGGCGATGTAAAATATTGTCGATCCATATTCGGGTCGGCACCTGGTTGTCAAAGCCTATGAACCTCTCGAACTGGATTTTGTGGATGTCGACCTGCGATTTGTTTGCCAGATGATGTTTTGGGCTGCATACCAATACCAGAGGCTCATTCTCAAAATCATGGACTTCGAGCCTCTTGTCTTTTTTGGGGACAGCTACAAGGCCTATATCAATATCTCCGCCTAAGACTCTTTCATAGATCCTCTCTGCGCCGAGGTATTCGATATGGACGTTGACATCGGGATACCTGACCATGATTTTTTTGACATAGTCCGGCAGTGTGTGCATGCCGATACTGTAAATAGCGCCAACATTTATCATGGTGGTTACTGAGGACTTCAGGCTGTTCAATTCGTTTTTGAGATGTTCGTATCTGTCGATGATGCCTTTGGCGGCTTTGTAGAATAATTGTCCTTCTTTTGTAAGTTCGATAGGCCTTTTCCTGCGGTCGATGAGTTGACACTTGTGGATAAGTTCGAGTTGCGCCAACTGCTGAGATACCGCCGACTGGCTGAGGATGTTTTTCTCGGCAGTTTTTGAAAAGCTCGATAGTTCGGCCAAATCACAGAATATCTTTAGTGTTTCTATGTGCATTATAAGATTACCTAATAATCTATATTACCACTTACGTCTTTGTTTTAAGCGGCTGAATTAGTAAACTATTGTTAGTAAAGGTGTTCCAAGGCGATTCTGCGAAAGCTAATGTTAGCTTAACGTATTCTTATAATTGTGAAAAGTAAAAAATTATTTTTTTGGGAGATATGTAGATGACAAGTGAAAGGTATATCGAATCGGTTTACGAACAGGTTTTGAGTCGAAATCCTGGTGAGGTGGAATTTCATCAGGCGGTAAAAGAAGTTCTCGATTGCCTTGGCCCTGTATTGGATAAGAATCCTCAGTATATCAAAGGTGGTATTCTTGAGCGGTTAGTTGAGCCGGAAAGACAGTTGATCTTTCGTGTTCCCTGGCAGGATGATAAAGGGAATGTACACGTAAACCGTGGTTTCAGGGTGGAGTTCAACAGTGCTCTTGGGCCTTACAAGGGTGGCCTGCGGTTCCATCCGAGCGTTTATCTCGGTATTGTTAAGTTTCTTGCCTTTGAGCAGATTCTGAAAAATTCCCTGACGGGACTGATGATGGGCGGCGGTAAAGGCGGGGCGGATTTTGACCCTAAGGGCAGAAGCGATGATGAAGTAATGAGGTTTTGTCAGAGTTTTATGACCGAGCTTTGTGCTCATATTGGCCCGGATACGGATGTGCCGGCTGGTGATATCGGCGTCGGCGGACGCGAGGTTGGTTTTATGTTTGGCCAATATAAACGTATACGCAATGAGTTCACAGGCGTTCTTACCGGTAAGGGCCTTGAATGGGCGGGGTCTCTCGTACGCACAGAAGCTACCGGTTACGGCCTGGTTTACATTATGAAAGAACTGTTAGAGGAAAACGGGAAGAGCTTTGAGGGTTTGACGGTGAGCATATCCGGTTCGGGCAATGTGGCTATTTTTGCCGCGGAGAAGGTATATCAGCTCGGCGGTAAAGTAGTGACGCTTAGCGACTCTAACGGGTTTATCTATGACCCTGACGGTATCGATCTTGACACTGTCAAGCATATCAAACTGGTTGAAAGAAAACGCATCAAGGAATATGTTTCAACTCACAAAAATGCCCAATATACTGACGGTTTTCAAAATATTTGGAGCGTTAAATGTGATATCGCACTGCCTTGTGCAACTCAGAATGAAATTGACGAGGCTGGAGCCAAGGCACTGGCAGAGAACGGCTGTTTTGCAGTCGGCGAAGGAGCCAATATGCCCACCACCCCGGAAGGCATTAAAGTGTTCCAGGACAGCGGAGTGTTGTTTATTCCCGGCAAGGCAGCCAATGCCGGTGGTGTTGCGGTTTCGGGTCTGGAGATGGCACAGAACAGCCAGAGGCTTTACTGGACGTTTGAAAGAGCCGATGCCGAGCTCAACGAGATCATGGTAAATATTTACAAAAATATCAGCCAGGCCGCTGAGGAATATGGCCATAAGAATAATTTTGTTATAGGAGCAAATATCGCAGGCTTTATCAAAGTCGCAAACGCAATGCTCGCTCAGGGCCTTGTCTGACGAAAATCAGTGATAACAGCAGGAGCCAAAAGGGCGCTCATAATTTATGGGCGTCCTTTTTTTTCTGTACATCAGTTGTTGTGTTGTTACAATTCACTTCGAAACATTATTAATATCATGGAGGCACAAGACTGATATGGGACATCAAAAAGACAGCATTTTAAAAACTTCGCTTTACAATTTCGAGTTGGTTTCGAAGAGGCTTGCTCTTGATACCGATATTCACAAAAAAATCCTTGGCCCAAGAGAAAAGATAGAAACCCGGATCAATCCTGTGATGTCGAACGGCAGGGTGGTGAACATGAAAGTTTTTATTGTTCGCCATAACGATTCTTTGGGGCCATCCAAGGGCGGGATAAGAATGACCCCTGATGTTAGCCTTGATGATATTTCCGGTCTTGCGATGGAGATGACCTGGAAGACCTCGCTTATCGGTGTTCCTTTCGGCGGCGGCAAATCCGGGATTCAGTTTGACCCGGATAAGTTATCAACCAGTGAGAAGCAAATCGTTATACGTTCGTTCACTCGCGGAGTTCGCCGGCATATTGGCCCTGAAATTTATATCCCGGCGCCGGATATGGGTACCAACGAAATGGACATGGCCCATATTCGTGATTGCATCTCATACTCTGACGGGACATCGATAACTAACGGCTGCTTCGTAACCGGAAAGCCGGTAATTTTGGGCGGGATCGTCGGCAGACGCGAAGCAACCGGTATGGGCGTTGTCTATACCATACAAGCAATGTGCGAAAATCTTGGTCTGGATATCAGTAAGATGCGAGTTGCCGTGCAGGGCTTTGGTAATGTAGGCTCTGTAGCAGCTTTGGAGGTCGCCAGAAGCGGTGCCAAAGTGATAGCTGTTGCCGATATTACAGGGGTGGTGACAAATCCTAAGGGCCTCGACGTGGAATTGCTTTTACGTTATGTTGAGCAAACAGGCGGAGTCAAGGGCTTTAAAGACGCGACTGCCCTGGATAAAGATGAAATCTTCGGTATCGATTGCGATATATTGATACCGGCTGCTGCGGGTTCTCAGATTACCCTGGGCAATGTCAAAGACATAAAGGCCAAAATTATTGCTGAAGGTGCAAACGCGCCGACAACTCCGGAGGCTGACGAGATTTTGAACGACAGAGGGATACTTGTGATACCAGATATTCTCTGTAACGCAGGCGGTGTCTTTGTCTCTTATCTGGAATACACCCAGGAGACTCAGCGTGAACAGATGACGCTTGCACAGGTCGAAAAAAGGCTCGCCGAAAGAATGAGGCAACGTTTTGGTAAAGTTTATGATCTTGCAAAGCATAAGAGTCTCACCATGCGAGAAGCTGCGATGAATATGGCGGTCAGCAGGGTGGTCAAGGCTGTATTTGCCAGGGGACTTTTGCCGTAGGGACGAAAAAAATGTCGGATGTTGATATAAACAAAGTAGTAAGCCAGCATGTGGAAATGGAAAACTTTTTCAGTGGCGGTTTTACCGTCAAAGGCCAACAAGCTATGGAGAAGCAAAAAGTGGCTCAAGATGCCGTTAAAGAACTCAAAGTACTGGCCGAGCAAATTTGTAAGTGCCGTAAATGCGAATTAGGCTCGCAACGCAAAAACGCGGTTCCCGGTGAAGGCAATCCTTCGGCTAAGATTATGTTCATAGGCGAAGCGCCCGGAGCTGACGAAGATACCCAGGGCAGGCCCTTCGTTGGCAGGGCGGGACAGTTGCTGGAAAAGATCATCATAGCGTGCGGCCTCAAGCGAAGCGATGTCTTTATCGGCAATATCCTAAAGTGCCGACCGCCCGGCAATCGCGACCCCAAGCCCGATGAGATAGTAAGCTGCCTGCCGTATCTTCAGCGGCAAATTGAAACTATTCAGCCGGAAATTATCGTAGCCCTCGGTGCCCACGCAGCCAGGACTTTGCTGGATACGAACAAGCCTATAGGCCAGCTTCGAGGCCGGTTCCACGAATATTATAGCTCAGAAGATGCCGAGCCGATTAAATTCATGCCGACCTATCATCCAGCTTATTTATTGCGAAATTACTCCGACGATAACCGCCGAAAGGTCTGGGAAGACATGAAGAAAGTCCTGGCAGAATTAGACCTGCCGATCCCGTAAAGCTTAGAGCATTTTAATATTTTCTGTTCGCATTTAGGCCGTCGTGAGGACAAGGCTGGCAAGGAAGAAAACGCAACTCTACTTATTGTAGGGTGAGTATTTCTGATGCCGACAGCCGAAGCCGCAACAGGCATAAAGCGAACACGAAAAATTAAATTGCTCTAATACTCATTCTCAATAGAATAATAATTCTGTATCGTAGAGTCAAGATTTTTAACCTCACCTTGAAAGCATTTGGGCCGGGCAGAATGGAGTTTTGCTGCTCAGGTTTTTGATATTTGCCTTGTCAGTTCGTTCAGCGTGGCGTGCATTTGGGCGTCGCCTTGTCTTACCGACTCGATCTTGTTGCATGCGTGCATAACGGTTGTATGGTCCCTTCCGCCGAGATGTCCGCCGATCTCTTCAAAGCTGTGCCTGGTAAGATTTCGAGCTAAATACATACATATCTGGCGAGGTTCGGTGATGGATTGGCTTCGCTTTTTGCTTTGCAGATCAACCTGGCGAACATTAAAGTGTCCGGTTACAACGTCGATAATATCCGCGATGCCAATATGTTTTGGCACGTTTTCGACCTGGCCCTGCAAAGCCATCTGTGCCAGTTCGAGTGAGATTTCCTTGCCTGTAGTGGATGCGACGGCGTAGATGGTCGTCAGCGCCCCTTCGAGTTCGCGGATGTTGGCGTGAACTTTACGGGCGATATATTCAGCGATCTCATCGGAAATATCCAAGCCGCGAAGATGTGCCTTTTTCTGCACGATAGCCACCCTTGTATCATGGCTTGGCGGATCGATCCTTGTTACCAGGCCCCAGTTGAATCTGCTGGTAAGGCGTTCTTCCAGCGAAGGGATGTCGGCAGGTGAAGAGTCGCCGCTTAGAATTATCTGTTTGCCGTTATTGTACAGCGCGTTGAACGTGTGAAAAAATTCTTCCTGGCTTTGTTCTCGTTCGCGCAGGAACTGGATATCGTCGATCACGAGCATATCGACGCTGCGGAACTGGCTTTGAAAGCCGGCCAGATTGCCCGTCTCGATCGCCCTGATAAATCGGTTAACGAACTCTTCACAGCTTAAAAACTGAATTACCGAGACCTGAGATTTTTGTTGGGCCTCATAGCAGACCGCATGCAGCAGATGGGTCTTACCCAGTCCGGAGTTGCCGTAAATAAATAACGGATTGTAAGTGTTCCCGGGAGACTGGCTTATCGCGACACAGCTTGCCTGTGCCAGGCGATTGCTCGGGCCTACTACAAAATTATCGAAGGTGTAATCGGGATGGAGCTTAACTGTGGTTTCTGATTCAACTGGTTGATCAGCGGTATTTTGGGTCGATCCCACCTGGAAATCCACTGTTATCAGGTGCCCGGTTATCTGCTGAGCGGCGCGGGTGAAACTGTCTTTACAATTGTTTCGCAAAAACTGAACCGTCGCTTCGTCAGGGCAGGCGATATCAAGCGAACCGCCATCAAGACGTATTATTGAGAGCTTGTCGAACCATTTGCGGGTATTGACCGGATCAATTACCCTGGCACGATCAAGTATATCAACAAAGATGTTTTCAACTTCCCGAGTTGCCAATCCAGACTCCTTCTTTTCTTAAAGATAGCGGTCGCTGTCGTAGACTGAAAGCAGCCCTTCCTAAAACTTTTATTACGTCAAAAAAGACACACCTTCTCCTATTAAACGAAAAGTCTCACAAAAACAAGCGGTCTTGGAAATCTAATCGTTTTACACTGATTTGTCAAAGGAAAAAAATATCAATTACCAAAAAAAGTGTGTGAGATTTTTTCTCGCAAAAAAATCTCACACATATATCGAGCCGATCTTTTGTGGGCTATTTATTGTTTTTGCCGATTACTCGTTGTACAACGACAATATCTGCTCCGCGTTAAGGGCGTACCCGTAAATTCGCATATCATCGATCATGCCGTCGAAATATTCTGCGTCTTCGCTGCCACGAGTCCCGATGGTTAGTTTGGCGTCAGTGCCAGAACCAAAGCCGCTGCTGTGTGCTCCGGTAGAATCATATTGGCCGTCAATGTAGAGCTTCATTTCTCCGGTCGAGGCTTCGTAAGTAGCGGTCACTAAATACCATTTGTCTGCGGTAAGTGTCTGTATCGAGTCTTGGGTGTCCAAACCTACTCTGAAGTGGAATTTATCGGTGTTGCTTATCCAGATACCAAACCAGTTCGTGCCGCTGCTGACATCATAACGGTCGTATTCAGCGATAGCTCTCCAGTTGCCTGTAACAGTCCTCGGGTTTATCCAGGTTGAGATCGTAAATGAGTTTGGAGCGAAATTCAACCCGCTTGTTGCGTCAGCGGTTTTTGCGTAATCGCCGCTACCGTCAAGGTTGAGGCAAATCCCGCGATTTGGGTCGTCAGTTACCCAGTTGGCATCGCCGAATAGTGTGCAGTCGTTACCTCCTGTTCCGCTGTCTACAGCGGTATTTCCATCGCCATCGTCGAATGCCCAATAGCCCGGTTTTGGTCCTCCGTCAGCGAGCAGCCATTCACCAGCCAACAGGCACAGATCGTTGGCGTCGACAGAGTTATTGTCGTCAAAATCAAGTTTGTCGTCGTAGTTGCCGTCACCTGCCTGCGATCGCCAGCCTGCGGCGAAGACCGCAAAATCCTTAGAGTCGATGATACCGTCAGGCTTAACATCGGCGTAAAGCTTTCTTACCGTTACATCAACAAACCTGGAAGCCTGGCCGCCGTATATATCTGTCACGGTCAGCCGAATACTATGCGGCAACATCTCGCAGGAACACGATTCAGTTAGACGCCTGGCACTAAGCGAAGAAGTTGTAAAGTTCGGTTCACTTGACAGTACTCCATCTACATCGCTGCTCCATTCATAGGTGAATGGCCCGAATCCGCTATGAACTATACTGGTAAAGGTAATTGGGTCGTTGTGGTCTACAGCTGTCCCTGCCGACGGCGAGTTAATCTCGATATCCAGCAACTGCTGATCCATTGCCGGCATATACACCCGCCGTTTTTCTGTCGTCTCACCGCTGATGCAAATAAGATCAAGAATATACACCGGAGCGATCCACTCCTGCGAAGTAACAAAGTCATCCTCAAAATAGCCCAGCGAAACATTATTTACCTCTATCATCTCACAATCAACAGGCAACAAACACCCCTTGATCAAAGCATCCTGTCCGAGTTGATGGAATTGATCTATAGCACCCATTGCTGATGTCAGTGGTACAGGCGCTTCCCGTGAAACATCCCGCCATATTTTAATAAATGACCGAACATCCCAGGAGCCATCTATCAGGATGGTGATCTTTCCGCCGGGACCTACTACAGGGTAGTTCTGGTCTATGACATTTAATATTCTGCGGTAATTGACGTGTCTTTGATATGGTATTTTGGTGTAGGTTTCTTCGCCGCTGGCCAGGTTGCCGTGACAGAGATCGGTGATATTTTCAAAAACCACATCCATTTGAGGTATTGTGTTTGCCATGAGCCAACCGTTAGCGATAGTCAGAGCTTGCGAGTCCGACGGCAGCATCGGTGCCGGATTGCCGGGATTGACCAGGTAGGCACTGCTTTTATCTATGTACATTATGCCGCCGGTATTCTGGTTGATAATGAGTTCCTGATTGCCCTCGAACATACTCCAACTGCCCAGCTCGTCCTGTCCCGCTGTGTTTGTTGTCATCCCGTAGTATGAACCGATATTGAGCATCTGATCGTAACCAACGAGAGTACCTGCCATTCTGAACATCGGCAGCATACCGACCGTCGGCAGGTTAAAGGGGTTGAAAGTGTCGATGATCTCCAATTGTTCACCACCTTCGTCAGGTGTTGGGTCAGCGCCTGTTATAACTATAGGTGAAGGTGCAGGAGAAACCACAACCTGTGCCCAGGCAATGTCTGTGTTAAAAACATCATCGCGTACCATCAGTTTTATGTCATAAGTGCCTGTGACATTAAATACATACCGTGCAGGGGAATTGCCCCATACGCCGAAGACATCTCCGTCATCATTGGGCCCGTCAAAATCGTTATAATCAAAGTCGCAGGCATCGGTATTTACAAGCACGTTCATATCCCAGCGGTAGTATAATGTCGCGCCGCTGTATGTGTCGGCGTCGGTCGTTGCCGATGCGTTCAAAGGTACACCCTGGCCTACAACAACATTATATACACCACTTGTACCGCCGGCGTCAGCAACTGGGACGTGGTTGTTTACATCCTGCGACCAGACCTTTGCGCCGTCGACAACTGTATCCTGAAAGACCGCTCCCTGGCCCCAGATGTATTCGTTGCATCCTTCAAAGATCTCGCCAATTACCACCTGCCTGCGGCCGTGAGGCTGAGTTTGACCGCCGGCCATGAACCAGGATTGCAAAACACTGTGCGGTGGGTCGTTGAGACCGTCTTTTATCATAAAGCCCGCAAACAACGGTCCAAAAGTGGCACTGCCACGGGAGTTAGTATGAAAACCGCATATCAAGTGAAGACCGTTCATACCGCCGGCCCAGCTTCCGGGATTCGATAGAACCTTGCACGATTTAAACGCAACCCATTCCGCGTCTTCGTCGCCCCATTTGGGATTGCCTGTAACGCTGGTGGTTTGATAAGCTTTAAGGTAGCGATCATAATAAGGCAAAGAGTACGGATGCGTGAAAGTGATCAAATCCTGATTTCCATGCCCGTTGTACCATGTGAAGTCGTGCTCGTCCATGTGGTCGTATTCTTTACCTGCCTTATATGGGATCGGCATCCAGCGATACCTCATATAGTATGCACGGGCGCCGCTATTTTTACGCTCCTCGTTATCGGTGCCCATACTCCCCCAGCCAAGGGCATTAGATAATTTATTCTGGAATCCTTCACTCGAATCCTGTGTACTGGCGATCGAAGTATTACCTTCCCAGCTTGAATAATCCGATATCCATTGGCTAAACCACGAAAGATCGCCGTCTGTGTCGTCCGAGTCTTTTACGACAGTAACTAATTTAGTGTCACTGCTGCTGAAGTATCTGCACCCCTCGGCAATAAACGGCTGATCACCTTGATACGTCACGGTGACATTGACATCACCAGGTGCCGCAGGGCAGTTCCACTTTGTATAGGTCCTTAAGCCGGTAACATTGACGTCGATACTGTCGAACCAGCCTTGTGGTGTTGTAATCGACTGCGATGTAAATTTCACCGCTCCGCCGGGAACCACTGTATTGCCGGTAGTCTCTCTAACTTCACCCCATACATACGTACTTCTTGTGACGTACGGAAAAACAGGCGAGACCGTCAATGTCGTAGTTGTGTAAAAGTCCCGCCATTCGACATCGACGTCGTTACTGTCGCTGCTCGTCTTGAATTTATATGTGCCGAAATTATCCCCGTTATAAGCAGCGGTTATGGTAAATGTATCGTTGATGTCCGGAGAGGTCCACGTAAGCGAAGCAACGCCGCTGCTGTTGAGAGAAACCGGATTTGGCGAGGAGAATTTGCCCTCACTGCAACTAAATGTCACTTTCCCCTCATCGACCGTAACAGGCGATAAGCTTATATCTGTAACTGCCGCGGTGACGGTTATCTGTTCGTGAGTCTTTACAGTGTATTTGCTCAAAGATATAGCTGTCGAAGTATCACGGTTGCCGGTAAATTCCTCTACCGATATATCTGCCGTATCATTGCTGTCGTTATAGTCGGTACCATTCGAGCCTTGACCTGCCGGATATGTCACCGTAATGGTCTGCGGATTTGTCGAGCCTGGTGCCGTCCACGTCGTCCACGCCTTGCCAAAAATATCCAGCGTGAGCGAATTTGCGTCAAGCGTCCCGTCGGTAGCGCTTAGGTTTACATATCCCATAATAGGCAGAGAGTTCTCGTCGGTTACAGTCACCAAAATTGTAGAACTAAGTGACACCTCGACAACGTCAGGGTCGGCTTCAACGGTTGTGATCGTTCCCTTCGCCGCTCTTGTGCCAAAGACCTTGAAGTACAAATCTGACATCGTAAGGTCCCACGTAATGCCGTCAGAACTGTACTTGGTATCATACCATTCGCCGATCTGATTGAACCCGGGGGTAGAGCCGTACCACGCCACACCGGAACCTGTACCAGCAGGCTTGCAGACTATCCACCACAGACCGGGCGAAAGCGATGTCGGTGTGTCAAACTTAAATGTGATCCACCCCGGATCTTCGCTTGCAAGTTTAAGCGGTATATCGGAGGCATACATGGATTTTTGCACTGCATAAGTGCTGGCCGGCTTGCCGTCGGAATCGCTTCGCAGTTCAACCGTGACAGTGCCGCCATAACCGGGATAGGCACTCAATGGTATCTGAACCTCACTGACGGTCGGACTGCCGGTGACCTCAAAACCCATTGCGAAAATTTTATCCGCTGAAACAAACTCCCTGTTATTAGTGAATGCTGCTGAATATTGCGCCACGACCTCCGGACTCTCAGCCAAAGCGACCGGACTCAATAAAAGCGCAGACAAAAACACAAACGATATGATACTTTTTGCGAACATTCTCCTATCCTCCTCTAATTATGTCATTGACAAAATTATTTTACGATTATTCATAGATGTCAAGACATGCTGCACGGAACGACTAAAAAAAGCTTTTTAGCGTAGATGCAGGGGGAATTATAAACTTTTTTTGAGAGAAAGTCAAGGAAATTCTGCCCGATATTAATATTTTCCGTATTCCAGGGCGGTTTCTATCATGGCTTCGATGTTTGCCAGATTACCCTTTGGGCCGATACTGTCGCCAACAGCTAACATGAATCCCCCACCTTCAGCAGCGGCGTCAATAGCTTCCTTAACCTCGTCACGAACCTGCTCGACGCTGCCGTTGGCCATAGTAATAGCTGAGATGTTACCCTTTAAGCAGAGCTTGTCACCGTAGAGTTTTTTAACTTCTGCAAGATTGACGTTCCCTCCTTTACCTTCCTGCTCCAGCGCATCGATCACATTTAGATCGGTATCGGCTAACATACCGACCCATTCGTTGCTTTTTCCGCAGACGTGGAACATGCTCAATACACCTGCATCTTTAAGTAAGGCAGCGGCCTGTTGCACGTAAGGCAGTACGTATTTTTTGAACAGATCGGGCGAACTTACACTGGCAGAACAGCTTGATCCGTGAACCATAACAAAGTCCGGCTTAGGGTTCAGTTGCGTCACTGCCTTTAGATACTTAAAACTTTCGACCCGGTAGTATTCGAATATCTCTTCCATCATTTTTTCTTCATCAAAGAAATCGAACAGCACTTGCTGAATCCCACCGTGCCTACACTCCTGCCACCAGTCGATAGGGCTGTGAACGACAAAACCGACGACCCCGCGATCGCCGACCTTTTTGTATTCGTCGAAGTACCTGGGGTCGACAGGCCAATCTGTGCCGAAATACTGCTTGAATACAGGCCAATCTCTTTGAATATCCTTGACGAATTTTTTATGTGCGTATTCTGGATTATACTTTGGCTTTCGCAGCAATTCCTGTATCGTTCCTGCCGAGGTTGTTACGTTTGTCTCGACGATGCGCAGATCGTCGCCTTGTTCGACCGTCTTTATCTGGACATCAACATCACCGGAAGGATTCGCCACGGGAATACCAGCTGCGTAATGATACAAGTCGAATCCGAGCTTGTCGGCATAGCTGATAAGGCCGCTAAGCTCGGTGTTTCCCTCCCTGGCATACTCCCAGTAATCCAGCCCGGACAAATTAGTAAGTGTATCCCAATCCAGTCCGGGTTCGACAGGAACGCGATCCGGCTCGCCGCTATTTGCGAAAGCTTTCATAATACGCTGCTTGGAAGTCATCTGTTTTTTCTCCTTTTCTACTCAAATTTCGTTATTTTCTGCTCAAACAGGCATATTTTAGTAACGGAACAGAGTTTTTTAAAGCAAAAACCTCAAATTAACGCCAACAATTTCATATAAGCACAGTTTATTGTTGCAATTGGAATTAAAATATTGTATAAAAATCAAATAACCTGCACAAAGGGTTGGTTTATTATGACACGGATTCGCAAAAGAAAGGCTTTGTACGAAGTGATCGACCGTAAGCGGTCAGATCATGATTACGGCGAAGCGGTTGGGCCCTTAAGGGCGGATGGCCGTGATACGAATGAAACATCCGTTGAAGCATCTGCCGGTTCGATGGTGCGGGGATGGCCGGCTAAGCCCAGACTGGTGCAGTTTATTGCAGGGCGAATAGAAATATCAATGCCGTACCAATTGGCGATCGCGGTTCTACTTGGTATTGTATTGCTGGTTGTTGTGTTCTTCAGGCTTGGGCAGATGAATGTTTTTGCTCCTGATAAGGTTGCTCAGCAGCCGGTAGCAACAGAAAACAAGTTGCCGCCGGTAAAAAAGATAGTTAAAAAGAAAACGCCTGCAAGAAGTGAAAGGGCAAGCGAGAATTCGCCTCTCGTTTCTAAAGGAAAAAATGTAATTGTAATAGCTACCAGTTCACAACGTAGTGACCTGGAGCCGGTAATGAATTATTACGCAGGGTATGGTATAGCAACTGAAATAACAGATTTCGGCGGTGGTTTTCAATTGTGGACAAAAAATAAATTTGAAAATCCTGGAAAACCAGGCACCGACGGCTATGATATGCTGACCCGAATAAAGAAGCTGGGCATTAATTATAAAGCTCCGCCGGGCAAGTCGAGTTTTGGGCAAAAGTTTCAGGATGCGTATGGTATGAAAGTTGTTGATTAGTTTTGGAGAATTGTTAGATGTCTATTGATCGTTCGTTAAAAATCAGAGGTGCCTTGGAAAGACATAGAAATGTATTATCACGTGCCGAGCGCATTGAAAAATTAAAAGAAGAAGAAAGATGGTCCGACGATGATTCGCCTTTGGGACTGCCCAAAGTCGCCCATCGTAAGAGCCATGCAGGCCGAAAGGATGATACCAAGGAAGAAACAACCGAAGATGCCGCAGCTGAAGCAACTGTTGAAACAGAAACCAAAGAAGATTAAAACGCCTCAACAGAATTCCTGTTAGCCCCCTGCACCGCAGGGGGTTTCTACGATAAAAAATACGGTCCAACATCACAGCTTCGGCGAATCTCCAATTTGGGCAACAGGCCCGTAAGAGGACAGGTCAAAAACGAAAGCTGTTATTCCCGCCCTTTCAGTTCCTGTTCAAGCTCCTTTTCAAGCTTGTCCAGTTCTTCGGCCATATTCTTTTCGTTGATCTGTTCTTTAGCCTCGGCCTGGTATTGTTCCAGCGTCTTAACTTGAATGTCTTCGGTTTGCTTTTCGGATTCTTTTTCACCGGTGCTTTTTTTACATCCGGCCAGCCCCCAAAAGCATATCGCGGTTACAGTAATGATCAACAGAGTTTTTCGTAACATCTAATCACCTCATGGCAAACAAATTGGTTTTATTTATTTTTCTATACACCGAACCTTAAGGGCTTTAGCGGTTATTCATTCTTCTTGAGTTTTGCCTTTTTCTTTTTGAGTTCCAGAATTTCTTCTTTGTCAGCTCGTTTTTTCATGCCCTTTCGAGAGCCTTGAGGTCCCTTGGCGCCGGCTCCCAATCGAGAATCTTGAGGTCCTCGCGGAGATGACTTGCCGGCACGGTCTCTTATCTGCCTTATATGCATTAGCTTTCGGTCGTGTCGTCGAGCCTCTTTTTGCAGCATTTGGTTAACTCTTGCAATTGTTTTTTCATCTGCCTGATCAACGGCAAGTTCACGAATACGTCCGAGTTTGGCCAGTCGTTTGCGATGCTTTATCATTTCTTTATTGGCTTGTTTCTGAGTTCTCCTCATTGCCTCTATATCTTTCCTGCCAAATCCGCGAGCTGCCATATTGGGGTCACTTTGAGAAGCGATCCTTTTCGTTCTCTGGGCCTGGCGCATTTTACCTCGTTCTTTAAGTTGCCTTGTGCTGCGTTTTCTTTCCATTTTTCGTTTCCGAGATAAAGCCTCAGGATCGTTGGCGTCACGCATCGCGGCCATGGTACGGATCTTTTTCTCGAGCATCCTCTTTTTTCTGACATCGTTTTTGTCTTGATTTCTATTGCCCTTATTATTTTTACCACTGTTATTTTTGCCGCAGAGAACCGCGCAGTTAAACAGCAGCACAAAAATAAAAATTGTAAAAAGAATCTTCTTCATAATATTACTCCCCTGATTCGTGTTTTATATGTACAAAACCGTATGCCGTATGATAGCATTCGGATGTTAACCTGTCAAACCAATTTCTCAGTTTGTTGGCTTTTTTAGAGATGGGTTTCTGAGTAAGACTCAGGATCGTAAGTCAGTATCAGATTAGGAACAAAGCCGGCAGGGACAGCTTCGGCGCCGCTTCGGTCGAAGGTAAGATTGCTTTGGCCGCTCATTATCATCGGACTCGACGAATAGTTAATAATTGTTCCATCTATAGTACCGCCGGCCTGGCCGCCGAAAGATATTCCATTGGCTGCTATAACACCACTTAGGGTCATTGCCTGGCCGCTGAAATCAAGACTGAAACCCGGCGCAACGATAAATGTTCCGGTCTCCTGGCTTATATCCTCGAACTGCTCACCATCTAACGCTGTGACGTCATAACAGACTACCTGTCCGGAAAATACGATACCATTATCGGTTGATTCGTTATCGACATCGCCTGCCGCGACGATAATTCCCGTTACGCTTGATTGGCCCTCGAAGTGTACGATATTAGGCTGCTCTATAAAAAGCACACCCCTTATCGCTATATCGCTTGCAAAGGTTGGATTGGTATTGGGCAGTATAGTTGCGTTATCGAGTGTCTCATAATCGCTCAGGTTGGTGTTAGAGTCGATTACAGGACCGGTTGCGAAGGGCCTGAAATACTCAGTGTCAGGCGTAGGAAAGTCCACATAATCAATGCCTACATGGACATTTTCCTCAGCATCTTCACCCGTATCCCCGCCGACTGACGAATTGCTTCCAATCTCGAATGTGGCATAAGGGTTGGCGATACTGACATCCCCTCCCACGCTGGCATGATTTGTTATCGAAAAGGCATCGCCCGTAATATCGTTGGCATCAATGTATATGTTTGATGAGATATCCAGATTTACATCGTCAACCAGATTTACATCGTTAATTTCGGTCTGACCGCTCATTTGCAATGCACCTTTTGTTGCCACGCCATAGTCGAAAATACTATCGCCGATAGTAGTGAAATCATAGTTTACTCGGATTGTTCGTGAAAACTTGTACCCATTGCCGGTTATATCGATCTGGATCGCATCGTAATCGTTGCCGTCGTAACTCACCGTAGCGCTGAACGATTGACTCGACGCCGAGTTAAGGGTTACGCTGGGAATGGTTAACGTCTCACTATTGGAATCATAATTTGCGGTAATATTAGTTATCTCGTTTTCTTCAAAAGTGGTCCTTAACGAAGAAGTAGCAAAGGAAAGCCTGTCTTGAGAGGCAACATCACTTGAAATGTTCATATTAGATATGTAATGCCGAATGATCTCAATACCAGACTGTGCCGATGACAGAGCGTTGTTAATTTCATGATGATTGCCGGAAAGCTGAGCATTTGTGTCAGACATCGAAACCATCGAAACCGCCAGCGCTGAAAAGATTGCGATAAATATCATCGATAAGATCAGCGCAACGCCGCGATGCTTACGGTAAATATGTTTTTTTGAGAAGTTCATCTTAAATTTTAAACCCCCATATACGATAAAGATGGAACCTCTTGGCCATGTCTTACTTAATTACTTAAACTATAAGAAATAATTACCTCGATGGCAATTACCAGTTCACAAAAAGTTTTGGGTATGTCCCATAAAAAACCATCTGTCGGGCTATATTGTGCTCTCTCGCTCGGCGAAGTAGGAACTGCGGGTAAATGGCGACGACATGACCCAGCCAAACCCCAACTCGACCGCTTTGTCTTTCCACCAATCAAATTTCTCAGGTGTGATATATTCGACCACATCGAGCGAGTCCTTCGAAGGCTTTAGATATTGCCCGATAGTAACCCTGTCACACCCAACTCCGCGAAGATCACGCAAAACCTCTTCGACCTGCTCGTCACTCTCTCCCAGGCCGAGCATTATCGATGACTTTGTCAGCGTATTGGGCCACCTGTCCTTAGCCGCCCTTAACAGTTTCAGAGAAAGCCGATAATCTCCGCCGGCACGAGCCTTTGAATATAAAGCAGGCACAGTCTCGACGTTGTGACCAAATACAAATGGGAGAGCCTTGCTGAGAGTATCTATAGCCTTATACTGGCAGTTGCGAAAATCAGGTACCAGTATCTCAAATTTCATATCCGGGCACTGCCGACGAGTTTCGACAATACAATCGACAAAATGGCTCGCTCCACCATCGTCCAGATCGTCACGGTTTACACTGGTAATGACCAGGTACTTGAGTTTCATCCGCTTTGACATCTCAGCTATTTTAGCTGGTTCAGATGGGTTGGGCGGCTGTGGTTTACCACCGGCTACCGAGCAGAATTTGCAGTTGCGCGTACAGATATTGCCCAGTATCAAAACCGTCGCCGTACCCCTGTCCCAGCATTGCCCGCGATTCGGACAATTAGCGTTACTGCAGATAGTCTCAACCCCAAGAGAGTTCAAAATACTATCCGTATTACTGTAACCGCTGCTGGCAGGCATAGGCCTTTTCAGCCAGGGCGGCAACTTTCTATGTGTTTTTTTGTCATCTGTCATTTCCGTGTTAATCCGCGTTAATCCGTGGTTAATAATTCTTTGTTTTTATTCGTGCCCATTCGTGAAAATTCGTGGTTAATTACTCTTTTGCTAATTCTTTTTTAAGAATTTCAGTCAATATTTTTTTTGCTCTGCTCATCGGCACTTTCTCGCCGGTCTCCTTCAATACCGATGTCACTTCAACGTTCTGCAATCCGCATGGCACGATATGATCGAAGATGCTCAGGTCATTTTGAATATTTATCGCCATCCCGTGATATGTAATAGCCTTTGAAACCCGCACGCCGATAGCCGCGATCTTCCTGGCCCTTATCCACAAACCGGGAAATCCCTTTTTCCTTTCACTGCTAAGCCCAAGCTGCCCAAGCAGCTCCATCCCGATAGCTTCGAGCTTTCTTACATATTCGTTGATCCCAAGCGAAAGTTCGTTAAGATTCAAAATCGGATAAAACACCAACTGCCCCGGGTTGTGAGCGGTACTGCCGCCGCCTCGACGGATATCTACGACATCGACACCTTTTTGCAAAAGCTCATCGCGATCGACCAGCAGCTTATTAGCGATCTCCCTTGCCCCAAGTGTGATAACCGGATTATGCTCAACGATCAAAACAGTATCGCCGATCTCGCCGGCACGCCTCTTGTCGCGCAGCTCGAACTGCTTATCCAGGATCACGCGATAGTCAGCGATCCCGCAGTCACAAATTACCAGCTCGCTATTTTTACTTTTTCGGGGGCACATGTAAACTGATCCCGAAGGCATCTTCCCAGGCCTCTTTTAACACTTCTGAAACGGTCGGATGCGCGAAGCATACATCGGTGATCTTTTCACTGCTGCCGATAAGAGCTCTCGCCGCCGCCAGCATCTCGGTAACCGCAGCCCCGACCATTGTAACGCCCACGATCTTGTCGTTTGCCTTGTTCCTGATAACGCGTATTTCGCCGACGCTCTCATTGTGAGCGACACTTCTGCCGTTAGAGCGGAACGGTGCCGACCCTACAACCGTCTCGATACCTTCCTTTGCGCATTTGGCCTGGTTCATACCCA